>CAYVPD010000102.1:0-5925 GCA_964453545.1 uncultured Gemmatimonadaceae bacterium | reverse complement strand
ACACGTGCTCGATCACCGACCATCTTCACGAACTCTTGGGGGTCCTGCTCAATGATCGGCCACGTGCCATAGTGCATGGGCACCACAACGTCGGGCTCGATAAACTCGACCGCCCGTGCAGCATCTCGCGGACCCATGGTGAAGTTGTCACCGATGGGGAGCAACGCCACGTCGACATGCCCTTTCAGCAGCTGCATGTCCATCGTCAACGCCGTGTCGCCGGCGTGATAGACCTGGGTACCATCGATGTCGAAGAGCAGCCCCGAGCAGATCGTCGTATGTGTGCCCGTATCATCGCCGGCCACCGTGCCTGAATGAATGGCAGCCGTGAGCTGAAGGCGGCCGAAATCAAACTGCCAGCCGCCACCAATGTTCATGCCGTGGGTGTGCTCGACGCCCTTGGCGGCGCAGAACGACGCGATCTCGAAGGTCGAGATTACCGTCGCCCCCGTGCGCCGCGCGATCGGAATGCAGTCGGCAAAGTGATCGGCGTGCCCGTGCGAGACCACGATGAAATCGGCCTCGACCTGCGCCGCCTTGAGATCAGACCTGGGGTTGTCGTCGAAGAACGGGTCGATCACGATCTTGATGCCCGCGGCAGTGACGATCGAAAACGTCGAGTGCCCGTGCCAGGTCAACGATGCCATCAGTCTGCGGCCTCGGTGGCGTATTCGGCGACCGGCGGACACGCACAGACGAGATTGCGATCTCCGTACGCGTTGTCGACGCGGCCGACCGTCGGCCAGAACTTGTGCGCACGGGTCCACGGCGCCGGAAAGGCCGCCTGAGCACGCGAGTACCGATGCGGCCAGTCTTCTGCCGTAACCACGGCGGCCGTGTGCGGAGCGTGCTTCAGCGCATTGTCGTCGGCGTCAGAGATGCCCAGCTCGATCTGCTGGATCTCCGCTCGAATCGAAATCATCGCATCACAGAAGCGGTCGAGTTCGGCCTTGGACTCCGACTCGGTCGGCTCGACCATGATCGTGCCGATCACGGGCCACGACATGGTCGGCCCGTGAAAGCCGTAATCCTGCAGGCGCTTGGCCACGTCTTCTTCAGTCACACCGGCCAGCTTGCGGAACGGACGCAGATCGAGAATGAACTCGTGCGCCACACGACCCCGGCCGCCGGTGAACAAGACGTCGAAATGACCTTCGAGCCGCTTCGCCATGTAGTTCGCATTGAGAATGGCAATTTCGGTCGCACGCCGCACACCGGCTCGCCCCAGCATCGCGATGTAGGCCCACGAGATTACGAGAATGCTCGCGCTGCCCCACGGCGCAGCCGAAATCGGGCCAATGGCCTTGCTGCCACCCGTCTTCACGACCGGGTGTCCGGGCAAGAAGGGGGCCAGCTTCTCGTTGACGCAAATCGGTCCCATGCCGGGCCCGCCGCCGCCATGCGGAATCGCAAAGGTCTTGTGCAGGTTGATATGGCAGACATCAGCGCCGTAGTCGCCGGGCCGCGACAGCCCCACCTGGGCATTGAGGTTGGCCCCATCGAGATAGACCAACCCGCCATGAGCATGCACGATCTCGCAGACTTCGCGAATCTCGTCTTCGAAGACCCCGTGCGTCGACGGATAGGTGACCATCACCGCCGCGAGCTCGTGAGCGTGCTTCTCGGCCTTCGCGCGCAGGTCGTCGAGGTCGAAGTCGGCGCCCTCTGAATTGACGACGACCACCTTCATGCCCGACATCACTGCACTCGCCGGATTGGTCCCGTGCGCAGATGAAGGAATCAGGCAGACATTGCGATGGGCGTCGCCGCGGTCGAGGTGATAGGCCCGAATGACCTGAAGGCCAGCGTATTCTCCCTGCGCCCCCGAATTGGGCTGCAGCGAAACGGCCGAGAAACCTGAAATCTCGGCGAGCCACGCTTCGAGTTCGCCGAAGAGCTGCTGATAGCCCTCTGCCTGATCGACTGGCGCAAACGGGTGAATGCCGCCGAACTCCGGCCACGTCACGCCAACCATCTCGCTCGTCGCATTGAGCTTCATCGTGCACGAGCCCAGCGGAATCATGCTCGTGTTCAGCGAGAGGTCTTTCGACTCGAGACGATGGATGTAGCGCAGCATCTCGGTCTCGGAATGGTACGAATTGAAGACCGGGTGCTCGAGGTAGCCCGAGGTGCGCGCCAGCCCCTGCGGGAAGGCACGAGCCTCACTCGAGGCCGCGATCGAGTCCGCCGTGAAGTCAGGGCGCGATCCGCCGTTGAACGCCGCAAACAGATCATCGAGATCATCAGGATCAACGGTCTCGTCGAGTGCAACGCCGACCGTGCCATCGTCGAACAGGCGCAGATTGATGCCCAGTTCGAGGGCGCGGGCAACGACGCCGGCACCGTCACCGCCCTCGATACGCACGCGCAGCGTGTCGAAGAAGCTCTCATGCACCAGCGTGTGCCCCAGCTTCACAAGCCCCTCTGCGAGCGTCGACGCCAGCGCATGCACGCGGGTCGCGATACGACGCAGGCCCTCAGGACCATGATAGACGCCGTAGAAGCCAGCCATGACGGCCAGCAACACCTGCGCCGTGCAGATATTCGAGGTCGCCTTTTCACGGCGGATGTGCTGCTCGCGGGTCTGCAACGCCATGCGCAGGGCGCGATTGCCCTGGGCATCGACCGAAACGCCGATGATGCGGCCCGGCATCTTGCGCTTGAACTCGTCGCGCGCGGCCATGAATGCTGCGTGGGGTCCGCCGTAGCCCATGGGCACACCGAAGCGCTGGCTGTTGCCAACAACGATGTCGGCACCCCATTCCCCGGGAGGCGTGAGCAGTGTCAGCGAGAGCAGATCGGCAACGACGGTCAGCCCCGCACCCACCGCATGAAGCTTGTCGGCAAAGGTGCGGTAGTCTTCGAGCGCTCCATCGGAGGCCGGATACGACACCAAGGCGCCGAAGCAGTTGTTGTCGGGCTCAAACGAACGCCAGTCTCCCACCACAACGTCGATGTCGAGGGGTTCGGCCCGCGTGGCGATGACCGCAATCGTCTGCGGATGGCACTGGTCGCTGACGAAGAAGCAGTGGCGCTCTTCGCGCGTATGCCCCGCCAGCATGCTCATGGCCTCGGCCGCAGCCGTACCCTCATCGAGCAACGAGGCGTTGGCGATCTCCATGCCCGTGAGATCGATCACCATCGTCTGATAGTTCAGTAGCGCCTCGAGGCGCCCCTGAGCAATCTCGGCCTGATACGGTGTGTACTGCGTATACCAGCCCGGATTTTCGAGCACGTTGCGCTGAATGACCCCCGGCACGAGCGTGCCGTGGTACCCCATGCCGATGTACGACCGCAGCACCCGATTGCGCGAAGCGATGGCCTTGAGGCGCTCGAGCAGGTGATGCTCGGGCAGCGCTTCGGGAAGATCGAGCGTGCCATCGACGAGAATGTCGCCCGGCACCGTCTGCTGGATCAGCTCCTGCAGAGAAGAGACGCCGACCGCTGAGAGCATCTCTTGGATCTCGGCCTCAGACGGCCCGAGATGGCGGTTGGCAAAATCGTTGTGATGACGAATCGACATCGGCATGGTTCGACTCAGCCCCCCACGTGCTCGCGGTATGCGCCGGCGTCGAGCAGGGCAGCCACTGCCGCGTCGTCGTCGACCTTGAGACGCACCATCCAGCCCTCACCATACGGATCAGAATTGACGAGCGAGGGGTCGTCGTCGAGCGCCTCGTTGACCTCGAGAATCTCGCCAGCGACAGGGCAGTAGAGATCACTGACCGCCTTCACCGCCTCGATGGTGCCAAACGAGTCCATCTGATCGAACCGGCTTCCGGGGCTCGGCAGCTCGATGAACACGACATCGCCGAGCTCCCCCTGGGCATAATCCGTTACGCCGACAACATAGACGCCGGCTTCTTCGGTGGCCTTCAGATATTCGTGCTCGGCGGTGTACTTGAGATCGGCAGGAACGTCAGACATGGCAGTCGGCCTCGGGCTGGGCTGAAGAAAAACGGGCTTCGGGGGGAAACAGGCCTCGAAGATAGGTGAATCCCCAAGTGCGGCAAATGTTCGTGCGTGCTTTTGCGCAACCTGTCTCCCACATAGTTTCTGAAGGGACAATTTCCCCACGAAATGCTGTTCGTTCCATCAGGTCGAAAGGCCTGTGCGCCCCCATATCGCTTGCGGCCCGTTCAACCCCGCTGAGACCCACTGCCGGAGACACCTTTTATCATGTCGACGACTCTGCACGATTCACGCCCCGCGCTTACCACGCTCTCTGAAGACGAGGCCATGTTCCGCGACGCTGTGCGCGACTTTGCTCAGGCCGAAGTGGCGCCCCTGGTGTCACGCATGGATCAAGAGCAGAAGATGGATGCGGGACTCATCAAGCAGCTGTTTGAAATGGGGCTGATGGGCATCGAGATTCCAGAAATTCACGGCGGCGCCGATTCGACCTTCTTCACCTCGGTGCTCATCGTCGAGGAGCTCTCGAAGATCGATCCTGCGGTCGGAGTGCTGGTCGACGTCCAGAACACCCTGGTAATCAATGCTCTGAAGCGTTGGGGCACCCCTGAGCAGCACGCCGAGTTCTTTCCGCGTCTCGCCGGCGATACAGTGGGTGCTTACGCTCTGTCCGAGGCGGGCAGCGGGTCTGACGCCTTTGCCCTCGCCTGCCGCGCCGAAGCTGACGGTGACGACTGGGTCATCAACGGCCAGAAGCTCTGGATCACCAACGCCAACGAGGCCGACCTCTTCATCGTCTTTGCAACCATTGATCCCGGCGCCGGCTACCGCGGCATCACCGCGTTTCTCGTCGACAAGTCGATGGATGGCTTCTCGGTTGGGAAGAAAGAAGACAAGCTGGGCATTCGTGCCTCATCGACCTGCGAACTCGTGCTCGACAACGTGCGCGTGCCGGCAAGCCGAGTGCTCGGTGAGGTCGGCAAGGGCTACAAGGTGGCCATCGAGACGCTCAACGAGGGTCGCATCGGCATCGGCGCGCAGATGGTCGGCCTCGCGCAGGGCGCGCTGGACCACACCCTGAAGTACGTGCAGGAGCGCGAGCAGTTCGGCCGCCCGATCGGCAACTTCCAGGGTGTGCAATTCCAGTTGGCCGACATGGCGACGAGCATCGAGGCCGCTCGGTTGCTCGTCTACAACGCCGCCCGTCTGAAAGATGCCGGCGAAGACTTTCTGATGGCCGCGGCGCAGGCAAAGCTCCACTCCTCGCATGTGGCTCAGGAGGTCGCCTCGCTGTGCATCGACCTCTTCGGCGGATACGGCTTCACGCGGGAGTACCCGATCGAGAAGTACTACCGTGATGCCAAGATCGGTACGATCTACGAGGGTACGTCGAACATGCAGCGGCAGACGATTGCCAAGATGCTGCTGCAGTAGTCATCGGTGCCGGCAACTCACCGCCCCGCGTTCATCGTGGGTCGGTGGGCCGGCGCTCCCTTCATCTCTTCTGACGGACAGACAATCGTGCCCTTCGGACTCGGCTTAGGTGAACTGGTACTGATCGTGGCCCTGCTCACGCTGGTCTTCGGCGCGAAGCGCATTCCGCAGATCGCCTCGGGCATCGGCAAGGGCATTCGCAACTTCAAGACCGAGGTCAAGGAGTCGTCGCAGGCCCTGCCCGCACCCGATGAAGACGAGGGCCGCAACGAGTGAGTGAGAAGCCTCCCCTCGATGGGGTGGTCGTGGTGCTGGATCAGACGCAGGATCTCGTCAACATCGCGGGTGTGGTGCGCGTGATGATGAACATGGGGCTGCAGCACCTGCGCCTCGTCAACCCTGTCGAGTTTGATGCATGGCGCATTGAAGGCATCGCCCATCGCAGCGGAGCCCTGATCGAGGCCACAGAGCACTTCGACTCGCTTGATGACGCGCTGGCCGATGCCACTTGGGTCGTGGGCACGACGGGTGTTGGCCGAACAGCGAACCGCAACTGGGTGCGCCCTCGCGACGTGGCGC
>CAYVPD010000101.1:0-5936 GCA_964453545.1 uncultured Gemmatimonadaceae bacterium | reverse complement strand
CTAACCGACTGAGCTACTCCGGCGAAGACGGCGAAAATCAACGGGCCCGACGCAGGTGTCAAGTTGGCCCCAAGCCAAGCATCTTGCGTGCTGTCTCTTCGAGCGCGCGTCGTGCCTCTCCCTCGGGGAGAGCCGGAATGGCCGGGGCCTCGGCTACGGCATCCCCCGAAGCAGAGGCCTCGGGGCCAGACGCGCCTGGGGTCGGCGCTGGGGCCGGGGCGAACCCGCCGCCGCGCACACCCGTCGCCTTTTCGATGAAGGGCGCGAAGAGATCGACGGGAATCGGGAACAGCGTGGTCGAGTTGTTTTCGGCCGCGATCTCGACGACGGTCTGCAAGAAGCGCAGCTGCAGCGCCGCTGGATGCCGTGAAATGACGTCGGCGGCCTGCGCCAGCTTGGCCGATGCCTGGAATTCACCGTCGGCGCTGATGACCTTGGCGCGCCGCTCACGCTCGGCCTCGGCCTGTCGGGCCATGGCACGCTTCATCTCGGTCGGCAGGCCGATGTCTTTCACCTCGACGCCCGTCACCTCGATGCCCCACTGGTCGGTGCCCTGATCGATGATCGTGCGCACGACGTCGTTGATGCGGTCGCGATCGGCGAGCAATTCGTCGAGTTCAGACTGGCCGATCACGGAGCGGAGTGTGGTCTGCGCAAGCTGGCTCGTGGCGAAATAGTAGTCTTCGATCTCGACGACGGCCTTGGACGGATCAGCCACGCGAAAGTAGACCACCGCGTTGACGGTCACCGACACGTTGTCTTTGGTGATCGTGTCTTGCGGGGCGATGTCGAGGGCCACGATGCGCAGATCCATCTTGCGCATGCGGTCGATGCCAAAGGGCAGCAGGAACACCAGACCCGGGCCGCGGGCGCGTACGAGTTTTCCGAGGCGAAACACCACACCGCGCTCGTATTCGTAGAGCAGACGCATGCTGGTCAGCAGCGTCAGGAGCCCGGTGAGGGAGAGTCCGACGAGAACCGGAGCGAGATCCATGGAGGGGTCCTTTTTTACGATCGGGAAGACGGTCGGGGGCGTTTTGCGTGGGCCCGACGACCTTTCTCAGCTTGGTTCAAGAAAGGCGTGAGAGCAATAGAAGCCGCCGACCCCCTACCCTCCGGCAGAATCGGGCGCCGGGGGGATGGGAGGTTCGGTGAAGCGGTACAGCATCTCTCCGTCACGAATCATGCCGTACTGCTCTCGGGCGAGCTGCTCGAGCGTGGCCAGATCGTTTTGGAGCGAATCGGCCCTCGCCCGCAGCGAATCATTGACCTGAGAGAGGCTGTCGAGCCGAGTTTGCACGATGGCGACCTCGGAGCGCGCCCGACGCACCTCAAAGAGCGAATACTCGCCTCCGAACAGCACGTAATAGACGGCCAGCGCGATCAGCGCCGGCAGAACAAAGCGACTCAGCCGCCCCACAGCCCTCGCCCGGGAAAGCGTGCGGTGTTGTCCAGCTCGGCCTCGATGCGCAGCAATTGGTTGTACTTTGCGACCCGGTCGGTGCGCGACGAGCTGCCGGTCTTGATCTGCCCCGCCCCGGTTGCGACGGCGAGGTCGGCGATGAACGTGTCTTCGGTCTCGCCCGAACGGTGGCTGATGACCGAGCGATAGCCGGCACCTGACGCCATGCCGATCGCGGCCAGCGTCTCGGTCAGCGTTCCGATCTGGTTGACCTTGATCAGAATCGCGTTGGCCACGCCCTGCTCGATGCCCTGCTCGAGACGCCGGGTGTTGGTCACGAACAGGTCGTCACCCACGAGCTGAACCCGATCCCCGATCGCAGCGGTCAGCGCCTTCCAGCCCTCCCAGTCGTTTTCTTCGAGCGGGTCTTCGAGCGAACGGATCGGATAGCGACGCGCCCAGTCGGCCCAGAACTCGATCATGCCGGCCGTGTCGCGGCGCTCGCCTCCGGCACCGTGAAAGACGTATTCGCCTGATTCATGGAATTCGGTTGCGGCGGCATCGATCGCGAGCACGACGTCTTCGCCCGGGCGGTACCCCGCGCGCTCAATCGCCATGAGCACCGTCTCGGCGGCTTCTTCGTTGCTGGCGAGATCGGGCGCAAAACCACCTTCGTCGCCGACCGCCGTGCTCTTGCCCCGCTCGTGCAGCACGGCTTTGAGCGCGTGGAAGATCTCAGTGCCGCAGCGCAGGGCCTCGCTGAACGAATCGAAGCCGATCGGCATGACCATGAACTCTTGAATGTCGACGTTGTTGGAGGCGTGCGCTCCGCCGTTCAAGATGTTCATCATGGGCACCGGCAGAATGCCCGACTCGGCCTGATCCAGCGCCAACGAACGCCACAGCGGCAAGCCGCGCGCCGCAGCCGCAGCCCGGGCGGCAGCCATCGAAACGGCGAGCATGGCGTTGGCCCCGAGGTGACGCTTGTTGTCGGTGCCGTCGAGGTCGAGCAGTCGGGCATCCAACGCGGCCTGATCGAAGATGTCATGCCCGCGCAGCCCGTCGCGAATCACCGTGTCGACATTGGCCACGGCCTTGAGCACGCCTTTGCCGCCGTAGCGTGACGCATCGCCGTCCCGCAGCTCGACCGCCTCAAAGGCACCGGTCGAGGCTCCACTGGGAACCGCCGCGCGGCCCATGATGCCCGAATCGAGCACGACATCGGCCTCAACCGTCGGATTGCCGCGCGAATCAAGGATCTCTCTGGCACGCACATCGTGGATCACCGACACGTCACATACTCCTTGCGGGACTGGATTTCGTTGGCGCGCTCAGCGGCGCGTCAGGGATCAGAGGGGCTTGCGGGTCTGGGCGTCGAGCTCAGGGGGCGCATCACCGGGCAAACGGGGCTCTCGCATCGCCAAAATGCGCTCGCGCGTGGTCTGCAGCAGGGCGTCGCGATCGGCCTCGGTGAGGCCCGAAACGTCGATGGGTGCCCCGATGCGCACCTGCACCGTGCCAGGGCGAACACTCCACGCGCCCTTGGGCATGATCGCACGAGTGCCGGCAATCGTCACGGGGATGACCGGTACCCCCAGCTGCAGGGCCAGCACAAACGCACCCTTCTTGAAGGGTAGAAGTTCGCCATCGCGTGAGCGCGTACCCTCGGGAAACATGATCACAAGGGCCTTGTCGTCGCTCAGACGCTTGCCGGCCTCGGCAAGTGAGCGAATCGCCGACGTGCGGTCGCGACGATCAATCGCGATGTTGCCGCACGCAATCCATGCGGAGCCAAAAAAGGGAATGCGGGTCAGCTCTCGCTTGCCGACAAAGCGAAAATCGACCGGCAGCTTGGCCGCGAGGGCAAACACGTCAAACCACGATTGGTGATTGCTGACCAGCACGGCCGGACGCGGCGGGTCGAGGTGCTCCAGCCCCTGCACTTCGACCTTGACCCCAGCGGCCCAGAGCATGCTGCCAGCCCAGGCCCGCGGCGTTGTCCAGCAGATATGTTCGCGGCGCGAGCACTTGAGCCACGCGCACACGGTCACGCGGGTGCCGTGATACAGGGTCGACAAAACGCCAAAGAAATAGGCGCGAACCGTAGCGATCAGACGTGTCATGCGCGGGTGCTCGAGAAGTGGTCGAAGCCGCTCGGGGGCGACCACGGCCGCCCATGCCGCACAAAATCAACCTGCGGCCCGCCCACCTCAACGGTGCCGATGCGGTGCAGCCCCACTCCGGGGAAGCGAGCATCAAAGTCCGCCGCCACCGACCGCAAGGCCGGATCGGCCGTGAGCAACAGTTCGTAGTCTTCGCCGCCTGAGATGGCGAGGGTGACGGGATCCACGGCCGCATCGCCCAAGGCTTCATGCACCGGTACCAAATCAGCATCGAGCCGCAGGTGCACGGCCGAGGCGGCTGCGATGTGGCCGGCGTCGCTCGACAAGCCATCAGACAGATCCATCAGCGCATGCACATGCCCGGTCTGCGCCAGCCACGCGGCTTCGGCCAGGCGCGGCTGTGGCCGACAGAAGCGCTCAAACACCCCCTCTGAGGTCGGCTGGCCCTCAGACAACAGCCGAACGGCCAAGGCAGCGGCACCGAGCGTTCCGGTGACCCAGACGTCATCTCCGGGTCGGGCGGTGCTGCGGCGGATGGGATGCGGGGTCTGCCCGACCGCTGTGACGTGGATCACAAGAGGCCCACTCGAGCGCGAGATGTCGCCACCCAGCAGGGTCGCGCCGCACGCCGCGGCTGCGGCTCGCGCGCCCAGCCCCACGGCCTCGAGCACCCCGTCGTGATGATCGGCGGGACTGGCGGCCAGCGAAACGAGTACGCCGATCGGCGCGGCGGCCATCGCGGCGAGGTCGGAGAGAGCGCCGCGCACGGCTCGCCCTCCGATGTCGCCGGCCGACATCCACGAGCGGCGAAAGTGCACGTCTTCGAAGCTCATGTCAGTGGTCAGCACCCATCCACCCTCGAGTACCGCCGCGTCGTCACCCGGCCCAAGCTCGACGTGGGGTGCAGAGATCGCGGCCGTAGCTGCATCGGCACGGCACGGCTCGAGCCCTGCGATCAAACGGGCGATGAGGTCGAATTCGCGGCCCGGTCCGAGCCCCGAGCCCCGCGTCATCGCGCAGGGTCCATATCGAGCGTGGCCCAGCTGAAGGGCAGATCGGTGGCCGGGACGTGGGTGGACAGGGCCGGTGCCGACGGGGCAAAGGTCAGTTCCGAGATCACATCGGCGATCGCATCGGGCACGTCGCTGGCCATCAGGCTGGGGCCCAGCGCCAACTCTTGGGCCGCGAGGGCACCCCAGAGCAGCGCCACGCCGGCAGCATCGAAGGCATCAAGCCCTTGAGCGAGCAGTGCGGCTATCGAGCCCCCGAGCACATCGCCCATGCCCGCCGTCGCGAGGTCTGATGACGTCACGCCCGAGATGCCCAGGCGCCCGTCAGGGCTGGCCACAAGCGACGGCGTGCCCTTCAGCACCACGGTGGCCCCGCTCTGCTCGGCCAACGCACGCTCCGCGGCGATGCGGTCGGCCTGCACCTCGACGATCTCGCAGCCCAGCAGCCGCGCCATCTCACCCGGATGCGGGGTCAGCACGACCTGCCCGGGGTGTGAAGCCAAACGGGCGAGCCCGAAGGGCCGCCCTTCGGCCAGCAGGTTGAGGGCGTCGGCGTCGAACACCAACGCGAGGTCGGTGGTCTGCGATGCGGCGCTCACGGCAGCGTCGACCGCAGCCTCGGCGAGCGAGCCCTGGCCCAGGCCCGGCCCGACTACGGCCGCACGGCTGGCCCCAAGCGCCTGCCGGGTCTGATCAAGATCTTCAAGCGACACCCATGGCGCGTCAGGCAAGGTGATCTGCACGATCTCGCGATTGCATGCGGGGGTCACGAGTCGCACATAGCCCGCACCGCTGCGATAGGCGGCACGCCCAGCCAGCGCCACCGCGCCGGCCATACCCTCGGAGCCCGCCACGACGGCCACGGCCCCCACCTGATTCTTGTGGGTGTCGAGGGCCCGCTGCGGATGGTGTGCTGCCGCCCATGCAGGCGTCAACAGACCGGCCCAGATACTCGGATCTTCCATAGGTGGAAAGCCGATATCGGCAGCGACGAGACGCCCCGTCAACCCGCGCCCATCGCCGATGACGCTGCCCAGCTTGGGCCAGCCGAACGCCAGCGTAACGTCAGCCTCAATCGCCACCCCGGGCACCCTGCCAGTGTCGGCATCGACGCCTGAGGCAATGTCGAGCGACAAGACGGGGGTCGGCGCCCGGTTTGCGGCCTCGATTAGCGTGGAAAGCGGGCGGCGCGGTGCGTCTTTGAGCCCGATGCCAAGAAGCCCATCGATGATGAGTGCGGCCTCGGCGAGCCATCGCTCGAGCACCGCTCCCTCGACCTGATCTTCGTGAAAACGCGGGACTTCGTAGCCGTGTAGCAGCGGATCCATGAGCGGTCGCGCGTCAGGCGCAACGAGCCGCACCTCGTAGCCCCGCAGGAACAAGGTGCGCGCGGCGACGACC
>CAYVPD010000100.1:0-5945 GCA_964453545.1 uncultured Gemmatimonadaceae bacterium | reverse complement strand
GGTCACGCTGGGCAGCGCGAACCCGGTCTTCGGCGACGTCCCGAAACTGGTTTGCCTTTTCTCGGAGCTGCGCCTGCGTCTCTTCGCCCGACCGCGGGGCAAAAAGCAAGGCCAGTCCGGCCCCCACCAGGGCACCCACCACAAATGAGGTGAGGCCGCTGCCTTCACGCTCGATCACAATGTAGGGATTCTCGTCGTCTCGCATGGTTCCTCCCGGAATTTCAACACTATGTTTCAAATCTACCCTGATGGCTCACAGGCGCCAGCGTTCGTCACCCTGCACGATTTCGGGAACGTCGACCCCAGCCTTTCCCATCAGGCCATAGGTCAGCTGCTTGCCAAGCTCGACACCCGGTTGATCCAGTGGCTCGATGCCATAGAGAGCTCCCGCATAGACTGTGCCCAACTCCAGCAGCAGCACGAGGGCGCCGATCGATTGGGCATCGACCTGCGGCAGTTCAAGCGTCATCGAAGCTCGTTGCTGCTGGCGAAGCGCTTCGGCTGTGGCCCGGCGCTCGACGTCGAGCAGCTCGCCGAGCGTGTGGCCGCCGAGGTAGGCCAATGCCGGTTCGTCGGCATGGAGTCTGGGGATGCCAAGAGCGACGTCGTCAGCGGGCGTGGCGATGAAGACCACGACCTTGTCACGAGGGCCCTCCATGAAGAGCTGTACCTGGGCATGCTGATCGGTCGCACCGAGGGCCGGCAGCGGCGTTGGGCCCACATGCCCGTCACCGCTGCGCTTGCCCAGGGACTCGGCCCACAGTTGCTGAAACCAGAGCGTGAGCGCACGCAGGCGGTCGGCGTAGGGCATGAGCACGTGAATCGACTGCCCGCGTTCGACATCGGCCGCATGCAACAGCACCGCCAGCATGCCGGCGGGATTGTCGAGCAGGTCAGGAGAGCAAAAGCGCCCCTCGGCCGCTGCCGCCCCCTGCAGCAGTTCGACCGGATCGATGCCGCAGATCGCGGCGGGCAGCAGCCCCACCGGTGACAGTACCGAGAAGCGCCCGCCGACGTTCGGGGGAATCGGCAGCGTCGGGATGGCCTCGGCATCAGCAATGCGCCGCAAGACACCCTCGGTCGGGTCGGTGACGAAGATGAAGTGCCCACGCACCTTGTCGGCATCGACGACCTGCGAGATACGCTCCCGGAACACCAGATAGAGCGCCATCGTCTCGGCCGTCGAGCCGGACTTGCTGACCACAATGACCAAGGTGCGGCGCAGGTCGAGGCGCTCGAGCAGGCTCTGTGTGGTGCGAGGGTCGGGGTTGTCGACTACGTGCAGTCGCGGGTGAAACGAACGCGCCTCGTCAGAGAGCTCGTTCCAATGCGGAGGCAGCAGTGCCTCTCGGAGCATGACCGCACCCAGCCCCGATCCTCCGATGCCCAACACCACGACATCTTCAAACCACTGACCGAAGCTGTCGGCGAGCTCGGAGACCGTGCGTGCCACGTCGAGGTTGTGTGGCAGCTCCAAGAACCCCAGCTGGCCCGCGGCGCGCCTGCGCTCCATCTCGGCGTGGGCACGCGCAAAGGCCGCAGCCAGATCACCCGAGCCGGCGAGGCGCTGGGGGTCGACGCCCTCTCCCTGCAGACGAGGGGCGAGCATGTTGTTCACATCCAAGGCGAGGCGAGTCATGGCGATCTTCAGCAATCAACGACGAGACCGTCATAGGCCGGCATGATGCCCTCAGGCAACCACGCTGCGACCTCTTCATGACGGACTCGATGGGTGAGGTGAGTCAGATAGGTGCGCCGGGCCCCGACTTGGCGCGCGGCGTCTACCGCTTCTTCGATATTGAAGTGGGTGGGGTGCGGGTCACCAAACCAGAGCGCGTTCAACACGAGCGTCTCGACACCCGCAAGTCGTCGCAGAGCCTCGTCGGGCAAGGCCTTGGCGTCGGTGACATAGCCCAGCGAACCCACCCGGAAGCCGAAGACCTGCGTGGCACCATGCGGCACCTCCAGCGGCACGAAGGTCTCGTCGAGCAGCGAAATGGCGCGCGTTGCATCAAACGGGCACGGCACGAGCCGCGGCTTCGAGGTGCCGGGCAATGGACGCACACTGGGATCGAAGACATAGGCGAACCGGTCGACGAGCTCTTTGGCGTGGGCCTCGTGCAGGTGCAAGGGCACCTCTCGGCCGCCGCGCAACGAAAAGATGCGCAAATCATCGAGCCCATGCACGTGGTCAGCGTGCGTGTGGGTGATCCACACCGCATCGACGTGGTCGACCTGCGCCTCGATCAACTGCAAGCGCAGCTCGGGGGGTGCATCGATCAGCAGGCGCCCTGCCGGCAGCTCCAGCAGGGCACCACTGCGCGTACGACGGTCGCGAGGGTTCTCGGAGGTACACGCGGCACAACGGCATCCGATAACTGGAATGCCGAACGAAGTGCCAGTGCCGAGAAACCTCAGTCTCAAAGCTGCTCGACTCGCATGGTGTTGGTGGTGCCCGATGTGTGGAACGGAAAGCCCGCAGTGACGACGATCGACTGCCCCGGCTGACCGATGCCCATGTCGAGCAACGTTTGCTTGCCGAAGTTGGCCAGCGACTCATAGCTGACTTCTTGTTCTATGGCGAGAACCGGCATCACCCCCCAAACGGCCGCAAGCTGCGAACACGTGATCGGGTCGGTGCACACGGCCAGAATCGGCACAGCCGGTCGGTAACTCGAGACCAGGCGCGCCGAGAAGCCCGAGCGAGTGATGGTGAGCAGAGCTGGTGCCTGCAAGTCGCGGACCGCCCTCACCGAGGCCGAACCTACGGCGTGCTCGCGGGCCGAAGCGCCCCCCCGCGTGCCGACGTGCACCCCGGGTGGATAGCTGGGGCCCTGCACCATGGCCTCGCTGCCCTCAATCTCGCGTGCGATCGACGCCAGCGCCTTGAGGGCCTCGACCGGGAACTTGCCGACGGCCGTCTCGCCCGAAAGCATCACGCAGTCGGTGCCGTCGAGAATGGCATTGGCGACGTCTGAGGCCTCAGCGCGGGTCGGCCGCGCGTGCTCGATCATCGACTCGAGCATCTGGGTCGCCGTGATTACCGGGCGGGCGAGATAATTGGCGCGCTGAATGATGCGCTTTTGGGCCAGCGGAACCTCTTCGAAGGGCAACTCGACGCCCAAATCGCCACGGGCCACCATCACGCCGTCGGCTTCAATCAGAATCTCGTCGAGATTTCGGAGCGCCTGCGACTTTTCAATCTTTGCGATCACCAACGCCCGGCCCTGAACGCGCTGCTTGAGATGGCGCACGTCTTCGGCCTTGCGCACAAACGACAGCGAGACGTATTCGGCGCCCATTTCGAGCGCAAAGTCGAGATCGATCTCGTCTTTTTCGGTCATCGACGGTGCAGCCACATCGACATCGGGCAGGTTGATGCCCTTGCGGCTCTTCAGCAGTCCGCCGCGAACGACCTCGAGAGTCACCCGCTGGCCGTCGCTTTTCACGCCGCGAAGTTCGAGCAGCCCGTCGTCGAGCAGCACGCGCTCACCCGCACCGACGTCACCCGGAAGCCCCTCGTACGAGGTCGGGATCTCTCCCGGCTGCACCCATGCCTCGGGGGTGATCACCACCTGCTGCCCCGGGACCAGTTGAATCGGCTCGGCCAGGTCTCCGACACGGATTTTGGGACCGCAGAGATCGACCATGATCGGTACGGTTCGACCCTGGGCTGCAGCAGCCTGCCGCACCGCTTCGATGTTGGCCCGATGCGTCTCGTGAGATCCGTGAGACATGTTGATCCGGGCCATGTTGAGCCCGGCCTCGACGAGGCGACCGAGCACATCGGGGGTCGAGCTGGCAGGGCCGATGGTGCAGACGATCTTGGTTCGACGCATGGGAGGCATCCGAAAAAAGTTCGAGGGCTTGGGCGGGAGGGTTTGACCCGTCACGGCAAGCTCATGCGGCAACCCCTCGGGAGCAAGAGGGCCCACCGAACTATGGGGTGCAAGTGACACGACAGGAACAAACGGCGCGCGCCGAGCGTACCCTACGCGTCGTTGAAAACGCCCCGTTCTCAGGAGTTTTCGAACAGTTCCCGCGACGGCCGGGGCCCCCGCAAGCCGGGATCGACTCACCCGCATGTCTTTTGTTTTCATCGATCGTGCCGACCGATCTTCGGAGCTTGAACGCGCGCTCCAGACCGGGGGTGCGATCGCCTTAGACTGCGAAGCCGCCGGGTTCCATCGCTACAGTGACCGTCTCTGCCTTGTGCAGCTGACCACCGCCGACGGCGACAACTTCATCGTAGATCCCCTCGCCTTCGACATCGCCCCGTTGTTGCGCAGGGTACTCGAAGACCCTGCGGTTCCCGTGCTGATGCATGGTTCCGACTACGATCTGCGGCTGCTGGACCGCGACCTCGATATACGGCTCCAGGGCCTCGTCGACACGCAGGCCGCAGCGGCCCTGCTGGGCGAAAGCGCTCTGGGACTGGCCGCCCTGCTTGAGAAATTTCTCGGGGTGCAACTCGAGAAGAAGTATCAGCGGGCCGACTGGGCCATTCGCCCTCTGCCGACCGACATGCTCGACTATGCGGCCTCAGACACGCGCTATTTGCACGAGCTCGTGCGCCGTCTGGAAGAACGGCTCGCCGAGGCACAGCGTGGGGATTGGGCCCAAGAAGAGTATCGCGCCCTCGAAGCCATCCGCTGGGAAGACGATTCGGGCATCGACCCGGTGACTCGGGTCAAAAAGGCACGTGACCTCTCGCCCCGTGAGGTCGACAGACTGCGCGAAGCCCTGACGTGGCGTGACTCGATCGCTCAGGAACTCGATCGCGCCGCCTTTCGTGTCGCGTCAGACGAGACTCTGGCCGACGTGGCCTCGGAGCGCCCGCGGTCGCTGTCAGCGCTGGCCGACATCAAGGGCATGAACGCCCGACTGGCCCACGATCGAGGCAGTGAGCTGCTGGAGCGACTCGATGCTGTCGACGCGCGGCCGGACACAGAGGTGATCGGATATCCGCGTCGCGAGCGGGGCTCGGGGCTTGGGCGACCTGCCCCGGAAATCGAGGAGTTGGCCGACCGACTCAAGCAGGTACGCAACCAGAAGGCCGACGAACTCGGTCTGGCACGAGGCACGCTTCTGTCAAACGCGATGCTCGTAGAAATCGCGAGGCAGGCACCCCGCTCGGCGGTGCAGCTCGCAGAGGTGCCTGGCCTCAAGCGTTGGCAACGCGAGGTGATCGGTAGCGCCCTGCTCGAGACTCTGGCAAAAAATCAGCGCTCTTGACGGTGCCGCAGCGGGCTTGATGCCCTGCGGCAGACGCAGACGGTAAGGAGAAGTGATGTCTTCGGAGATGCTACAACGCGATGACCTGTCGGTGTTCGTCGTCGCCGGTGTACCCAAGAGCTTCAAGAAGAAGCTGCAGAAACTGGTCGAGTCTGAGACACAGTCGGGCGGCGAAACCATGATGCTCGACGATGAACTGACCGAGTGGGTGGTGACGCGGCTCCAGGGTGACAAGCGCCGCAGCCACGAGCGCACACCGGCGTCAGCGGCCCTTTGGCGGGCGTTTCGCGCGCTCAGTGCGGCCCGCTACCACCTGCAGGAGCATGAGCTCGAACCCGAGATCCGCGAAGTGCGCAATCGGGTCGAGGAGCTGTGGCAGGGGGTCAGCCCGATCTTTGCGGTTGACGAAAGTGACGAAGCCGGCGCGGAAGCAGAGTCCGAAACCGACGCCGAGTCCGCAACCGACGCCGAAAAGACGACCTGAGGGCGCGATGGCCCGTCAGGCCGCCTCTTCTTCTTTCAGCTTGCAGTCGATGCAGTACCGCGCGTGGGGCAGCGCATCGAGGCGCTCGAAGCCGACATCAGACCCGCAGGTGTGGCAGTTGCCGAAGTTGTCGGGGTCGTTGTAGAGCCGACGCAGCGCCTCTTCGATGCGGTACAGGTAGCGGCCCTCTTTGGTCGCAAACAAAGCCGCTTTCTCGCGCTCCATG
>CAYVPD010000099.1:0-5985 GCA_964453545.1 uncultured Gemmatimonadaceae bacterium | reverse complement strand
CCTGAAAGAACGGCTCATTGATGGTGACGTTTTTGATGCCGACGATGCGCTTGCCGCGCTCATAACCCGTGATGCGGTCCACCAGAAGCATCGGATAGCGGTGCGGCAGGTACTCCATGATGCGCGTCGTATCGACGATCGGCCGGCCGCCATTGTAGAGCGCGTGGTCTTTGAGTGCCTTGGCCAGCGCCACATTGCCCGCATGACTGGGTCGGTCTGCGACGATGTGGGCCCGAAGTCGAGCACCGAGCAGCGCCAGATCACCCAGCAGGTCGCCGACTTTATGCCGCAGAAACTCGTCGTCAAAGCGAAGGCCCTCGGGGTTCAAGACCCCATCGGACCCGATCACCACCGCATTGTCGAGTGACGAACCAAGGGCCAGCCCCCGGGCCCGAAGTTCGTCAGCCTCGTGCTCGAAGCCGAAGGTTCGGGCCGGCGCGATATCGCGTGCGAACGCCTCGCCCAGCAGCTCATAGCTCCCGAAACGGCGGCCGATCACCTTGTGCTCGAAATCGAGAGTACCCGAGACGCGCAGCCCCGCATCAGGCATCGCTACGTACGACGGGCCATTGCGCTCGCTGATCTGGACGGGGCTCAACACCTCGATGATCTCGGCAGCCTCATCTTGCTGCTGCACTCCGGCCTCGCGCAGCGCTTGATGAAAGGGCCGAAATGAGCCGTCAGCGATGGGGCACTCCGGGCCGTTGATCTCGATGCGGGCGTTGTCGATCTCCAGCGCAGCGAGGGCCGCGAGCACATGCTCGACCGTCGCCACACGCGCGTCGCCCGAAGCCAAGGTGGTGCCCAGCTCAGTACTGACGACATGATCCAGCGTAGCCGGAATCTCGACCTGCGGGTCGAGGTCGGTGCGCGTGAAGACACGACCATACCCCGGCTCTGCAGGATGAATCGTGAGCGTGACCGCCGCACCTGTATGCGTTCCGATACCTTGCAAGCTCACGGAGCTTTTCAGTGTATTCTGACGCGCTTGGTCCATGAATTCGCCGTCTCTTCGAAAGAATGCCGATTCGTCAGAGTCAGGAGTCTTGCGACCCTGTCTCATCAGTCGTCGAAATGTAACGTGCCCGCAGCGCCTCGACCTCCCGTTGCAACTCCGCCACCCGCTCCGTGAGCTTCGGCAGTCGCTTCAAGGAGGCCTGAGACCGCAGCCACACCGCATTTGGACGTCCCGGATTTCCGCTGAACATTTCTCCGGCAGGCACGGGCTTCAACACCTTCGTTGCGGCGGCGATGCGTGCACCGTCACCCAGCTCCACATGTCCGATCACCCCGGCTTGCCCTCCGAAAAAGACCCCGCGTCCGACGCGCGTCGACCCCGCGATCCCGACCTGAGCCGCCATGGCCGAGTGCGCACCGACCTGAACGTTGTGCGCGAGGTGCACGAGGTTATCGATCTTCACATCAGACTCAAGTTCCGTGCGCCCGATACTGCCTCGATCAATGCAGGTGTTGGCCCCGATTTCAACATCGTCGCCGATGCGGCATTCGCCGATCTGGGGCACCTTGCGATGCATGCCGTCGATCCAGGCGTAGCCGAAACCATCGACACCGATTCGCGCGCCGGAATGAATGATGACCCGCTGACCGAGCTGGACACCCGGGTACAGTACCACATGCGCATGCAGGCGAGAGCCGGCGCCGATCACGCATCCCTCCCCCACGACGCAATGCGCACCGATCTGCACGCCCTGCTCGAGCTGCGCGCCAGCCTCAAGCACCGCATAGGGTCCAACCGAGACACCCTCGCCTAAGCGCACGCCCGGGCTGAGCACCGCCGTAGGATGAACCCCGGGTGTCGCCGGAGCCTCAGGGTACATGGCACCCAACAAGGCCACGAGCGCCGAGTGCGCGTCGGGCACAACCAAGCAGGGCCGGCCCGAGCCCGTGGCCGCAGCTTCAAACTCTTCGGCCACGAGCAGAGCGCCCGCGCCCGAAGCCGACAGGTCAGCCAGGTATCGGCGATCGGCCAACATGGCGATGCACGAGGCCTCGGCGTCGCGGAGCGCGGCAACGCGCTCGACAGAGGTCGCACCGGCGTCGCCCATGACCCGACCACCTACCAGCTTCGCTATCTCAGCCAACGTCATGCGCTGACCCGTTCGCGCTGTGCTCATCGAACCCCCTTGGTGCGACAACTCCCCGGCCCGCAAGACACGCAGACCGGGGAGTCACTCAAGAACTGCATGCGAAGCCGCTTACGGTTGCCCGCCGGCGGGTGCCTGCAGGCGACGCAAGACTTCGTCTGTGAGGTCTAACGTCGGATCGGCCGCGATGATGGAGCCCGCCGAGACGTCAAAGATCAGCGAATAGTTGCCCTCGACGCGCAGCTGCTCGATGACCTGCGTGATGCGGTCCATGATCGGCTGCACCAGCTCGGCACGGCGTGCCCCAGCCTGCTGGTCGAGCTGAGCTGCGAGCTGCTGAACCTCTTCACGCTTGGCAAGAATCGCCTGCTCACGACGCTGCTTGGCCTCGGGAGACAGGGTCAACGCCTGCGCCTCGTAGGCCTGGATCATGAGATCGAGCGAATCGGTCGCCGGCTGGATCTGCTCCCGCAGGCGGGCAAGATCGGCCTCGAACTGCTCTGATGCTTCAGCAGCACCCGGCGCCTGATCGAGAATGGCCTGCGAGTTGATGTAGCCTACTTTCGGCGCCGTGCCCTGCGCGAGCACCGGAGAGGCGAAAGCGAGCAGCACGAGAGAAAGGGGGACGAAACGTCGCATCGATGTCTCACTCCAGAGGTCAGATCCGCGGGACCCGTTCCCGCGGGGCACATCAGAAGCCGGGGCCCATCCTGAAATGCAACTGCCAGCCCGGCACCGGCTTGTCGAACCCGTAGGCGTAATCGAGGCCGATCGGCCCAAACGGGGTCACCAACTGCATTCCGAAACCGGCTCCACGGTAGAGCTGCATCGGATCAATGTCCAGCGGGTCCGACCACACGTTTCCGGCATCCATGAATGTCGAAAGCGAAATATTGTCGTTGAGTCGGAGCGCGAGCTCTGCGCCTACAAGCAGATAGGCATTACCAAGACGCTGAATGTCAGAAATACCGCCACCACGCTCGGCAAAGTACCCAAAGGGCGTGATCGACGTCTCATCGTAGCCGCGCAACGCTTCGCCGAACTGTACACCGCCCATCCAGAAACGGTCGAAGGGAAAGGCGTCAGCATTGCCGAACACGCCACCCGCCCGAACCCGCGATCCGAAGGCAAAATAGATCGGGCGCCCACCGCCGCCGCCACCCACCTCGCCGACCGGCAGCCACCAGGTTCCTTCAACCAAGTGGCGTGTAAACGAGCCATCACCACCGAGCACCCCTCCGTTCAGCTCGACATTCCAGCTCTGCCGAGACCCGACCGTGGGAAAGATCGGGTGGTTCAGAGTGGAGCGCGTGAGTCCGACCGAGAACTGGCTCTGAGTACCCGGAGGCAATCCGAAGAGCGACTGGTCATCAGACGATGACGCGAGATCGTAATCGGTGCGTGACAGCGAATACCCGACGAAGAGACGGGTACGAAGCGCACCCGGGATCGGGAAGCCAAAGCGCAGTGATCCACCCATCCGGCGACGCTGGCCCGACTGGAACGAGAAGAAGCGATCGCGGGCGTTAAACAGCGAGATCGTGCCTGTCGTGCGCGATTCAAAGAGCGCAGGATCGGTGTAGGTGAGCGTAAAGTTGTTCACCCATCGCCCGAAGTCCCAACGCAGGTTTCCAACTTTTGCCTGACCAAAAAGGTTCGGCTGGTCGTAGCCGATGAATCCGGACAGGCCGATCCCGCCACCCACCGAGGTGCCGAAGTTGATCGAGCCCGTCTGCTTCTCTTGCACCTTGAAGGTGATGTCGACCTCGCCGGTTTCGGGGTCGGCATCGATGTCGGGAAATGGCAGGGGCGTCTCGAAGAACCCGAGTGCGTTGATGCTCTGGTAGCTCTGCAGAACGCGATCCTGCGAATACACATCGCCCGGCAGCATCACGATCTGGTCGCGAATCACACGTTCGTACGTGTAGTCATTACCCTCGATCAAGATGCGATTCACAAAGGCCGGCTGCCCTTCCTGCACGTCAAGCGTAAGGCTGACGGTCGGCGCCCCGCCCTCTTCAGTCGGCGGCCGCGTCTCGATCACCGGTCGCAACTGGGCAAAGATGTAGCCCTCGTTGTAATAGAGCTGCCGCAGGCTCTCTTGCGCCTCTTCAAACGCCACCGCGTCAAAAACGCGTCCAACCGTTTCTTCGTCTTCGGCGCCGCCACTCAGGCCCAGCGACGCGAGCAGCCCGCCCCGCTGAGGCCGGAACAAGCTCTCGATGCGCTCGTCGTCAAACTGCTGGTTCCCCTCAATGCGAAACTCGGCCACCCGGTACTGCAGGCCCTCGTCGACCTGCAGTTCGAGACGGGCCTTTCCTGTAGCCGGATCAATGATCAGGGTGTCAGCCACGATCTCGGCATCGAGATAGCCCCGCGACCGATACAAGTTGGGAATGGACTCCCGAACGTCAGTCTGATAGCCGTCATCGTCGTACACACCCCCCTGGAACCACCAAAAACCCTCGGGGCGCACGTTCATAGCGCCCACGACATCATCACGGCTGACCGCTTCATTGCCTGCGACGTCGACATCAGCGAGCGTGACTCGATTGCCCTCTTCGACCTCGATGTAAATGTCGACGACATTCGTCAGGTCCGGGACAGGTTCCTGCCGCTGTTCCACCCGAGCAAAGGGAATGCCTTTGTCGGCCAGGGCGTTGCGCAGCACGGTCGCAACGCGAACGGAGCCCTGAGGATTGAAGGGTGAGCCGTCACGCAGACCTGCAGAGTCTTCAACAAGGTCGGAATCGGCATTGCGCAGCCCCTCGACGATCACTCGACGCACGAGCGGGTGCTCAGTCACCACCACTCGGAGCAAGGCGTGTCCGGGCAGATCCGTATCTTCGGCGAACACCTGCAGGTCTGAAAACTGCCGGGTGCGCCAGAGCTGTTTTTGGCCCTCGGCAATGTCGCGGTACCCGATCGTGTCACCGACCTCAAACGGCAGGAGCGTGACGACTGACGTGCTCGCCACACGCACATTGCCCTCAACCGCGATCGAATCGAGTACAACGCGCTCGGCCTGCTGCGCCGAAGCCATGCTCGGGGCTACTACGGCGAGAAAGGCCGCCACCGCAGTCGCGACCTTCCAGGCCCATCTCGAAGTCGGTTTAGACGTCATCAGGTACGAGTTGTCTTGGAGCCGGCGGCCCGAAGCTGAAGTTGCTCGCCATCAGGGTCGACCGTCACCTCGATCTCGTCACCCTCGGACAGCTCTGCAATCAGGATCTTTTCAGAAAGCGGATCTTCAAGATAGCGCTGAATCGCCCGCTTCAGGGGTCGTGCACCAAACTTTTCGTCATACCCGCGCTGCACAAGGAAATCGATCGCCTCGTCGCTCAAGGTCAGCGTCATCGACTCTTCTTCGAGGCGCGAGCGCACATCTTTCAGCAAGATGTGAACGATCTGACCGATCTCCTCTCGACCAAGCGCATGGAAGACGATCATGTCGTCAACCCGATTCAAGAACTCAGGATTGAAGGCACGCTCGACCTCTTCGCGCACCTTGCCCCTCATGAGTTCGTAGCTCGTCTTCGGGTCACCGAACTGGAACCCGACACCGCCACCCTTCGAGATGTCGCGGGCTCCCAGGTTCGACGTCATGATCAGCACGGTATTCTTGAAGTCGATCACACGGCCGTAGTTGTCTGTGAGATGTCCCTCGTCGAGCACCTGCAGCAGCAGATTGAACACGTCGGGATGCGCCTTTTCGATCTCATCGAGCAGCACGACCGAATACGGACGACGGCGCACCGCCTTGGTGAGCGTGCCCGAATCTTCATAGCCGACATACCCGGGAGGCGCGCCGATCAGCCGGGCGACGGCGTGCTTTTCCATGAACTCGGACATGTCGATGCGGACCATCGCCTGCTCGTCG
>CAYVPD010000098.1:0-5991 GCA_964453545.1 uncultured Gemmatimonadaceae bacterium | reverse complement strand
AGTATCGCGGACCCCGACCACCGATCTCTCCCCCGTAGAGTGCGCTCCTCTTCAGGTTCTCCTGGACGATCTGTTTGAGCCGGTCGTTGGTCCAGGTGATCCAACAGGGCAGCTGACTTGGCACACTCTCCTGAGCGTAAGCCGAAAAGCGGTAATCGAAGTCGTCACCTGGCTGCTCCTCGAGACGGTTGAAATCAACCGTGCGCCCATCGATACGCGGCGGCGTGCCCGTCTTGAACCGATGCACCACGAGACCTGACGACTCCAACATCTCGGCCAATTCGACCGACGCCGGCTCTCCATCACGCCCGGCCTCAAGACCTGCCTGCCCTCCGATGTGAATGCGGCCGCGCAAGAAGGTGCCGGCGGTGACGACCACCGATGTTGCGACGACCTCCACACCGCCGCGCGTCACAACGCCCACGACCCGACGCCCGCTCGCGCTCTGCTCAATAGCAAGGCCTGTCACCACATCTTGATAGAGCTCGAGCGACGCATGTTCTTCGAGCACACGACGCACCGCACGGGCATACAGCGCCCGGTCGCACTGCGCCCGCGGGCCCCAGACCGCCGGCCCCTTGGACCGGTTCAGCATGCGAAACTGAATGCGGCTCGCGTCGGTAGCGCGACCCATCACGCCGCCCAACGCATCGACCTCACGAGCCACAATCCCCTTGGCTACGCCCCCGATCGCCGGATTGCAACTCATCTGACCGACGCGAGAAAGGTCGGGCGTCAGCAAGATTACATGGCAACCAAGACGAGCGGCGGCAGCCGCCGCCTCGACGCCGGCGTGACCGCCACCAACGACCACAACATCACATGATTTCTTCATGTGCCTTCACTTGCCGATGCAAAACGAGCGAAAGACGCGATCCAAAACCTCTTCGTGATCGATTGCGCCCACCAGACCCTCCAAACTGCTCTCCGCTTCTCGCAGGTGCGCTGCCGCCATCTCGGCCGGCACCCCGCCACCCAAGGCCGAGGCGAACCGGGCCACCTCGATTTGGGCGTTGGCCACCCCTTCACGATGCCGCTCCCGTGTCAGCACTGGCACCTCGTCATCTCCGGCATCCCCCGAGGCCAACCAGGCACTGAGTGCGCCTTCAAGATCAGACAACCCAACCCCTGTATGCGCCGAGATCGTGATTTCGGCAACATGTTGTCCCGCAATAATGTGACCCGCACCCACCCCAACCTCAGAACCCACGTCACTCATGGTGCGTACGAGAAGCACCCTGGCTGCTGCATCTGGGAGAGTCTCTAGAAATTGCGCTTCGTCTTGCGACATACTGCGGTGTGCCGGGATACAGAAAACGACGATGTCTGCCGCCCCCACAAACCTCGTGGCGACCTCAATACCCACGGCCTCTACCACATCTTCGGCAACTCTAACACCTGCAGTATCGACCAGCCGCACAAAAAAACCATCGACTTCAACCTCGGCCTCGAGAGCATCTCTCGTTGTCCCGGCCACTGGGGTGACGATGGCCCTTTCTTCTCCGAGAAGGGCGTTGAAGAGCGACGACTTTCCGCTGTTGGGGGCACCAGCCAGCACCACCAACGCACCGGCCCTCACCCGCTCACCCGTTCGAGACGTCTCGAGCAGGCGCCGCAACTGCTCCGCCACCTCAAGGGCCTTTGCCGCGATACTGTCTATCGGCGTCGGGGCGTCGTCTTCTTCAGGAAAATCGACGTGATGTGCGACCGACGCCTCGAGCTCCAGCAATGCCTCGCGTAGCTCGTTGATGCGCAAAGCAAGGCCCTGGTCATATTGCCGCAACGCTTGGCGAAGCTGCCGACGGCTACGACTGTCGATCAAGTCTGAAATCGCCTCGACCTGCGTCAGATCAAGACGCCCGTGCAGATATGCCCTCCGGCTGAATTCTCCAGCCTCTGCACGTCTGGCTCCGGCTGCTACGACCGCACCAACGACCAACGCCGGAACCAACCGGCCTCCATGCCCGCTGAACTCGACGACGTCTTCACCCGTGAACGAGTTCGGCGCCTCAAAGCGTGTGACCAACCCCTCGTCGACCCACTCACCTGAGCGCGGGTCAACCAGTCGGCACAAGCTCACCCTGCGAGCCTCGGGCCAATTTCCCTGAGGCAGAAGCGCACGCAAAATGTCGAACGCTCTGGGCCCCGACCAGCGCACCACCGCCTGCGCTCCCCGACCAGGGGGTGTCGCCTGCGCAACAATGGTATCGACAAAACCCTGCGTTTGATGTGCCACTGCCGTCGACGTCAGCCGCTCTTGTCCACCCGCACGGGACCGCGCGCAGCCGCGGCTTTACGCTCGCGAGCGATCAGCAACTGCTGGGGGATCGTCGCAATGTTGGTCACCGCGTAGTAGAGGTTCAGGCCCGACGGGAACTGCATGAAGATGAAGCCGAAGAAGATCGGCATGAAATACATCATCATCTTCATCTGAGGATTATTCCCCTGATCCGGCATCGAGCGGAACGAGATCCACTGCAGCGCAAACATCGATACGGCCATGAACAAGGGCAGCAGGTAGATCGGGTCTTTGGCCGAAAGGTCTGGCAACCAAAGAAACGACACGCCCCGCAGCTCGATCGTGTTCTGGAAGACAAAGAACAACGCGATGAGCACCGGCCACGGAATCAACATCGGAAGACAGCCGCCGAGCGGATTGAATCCGTACTCCTTGTAGAGCCGCAGCATCTCTTTTTGCAGCCGCTCCGGGTTGTCCTTGTACTTCGCCTGAACCTCTTTGACCATCGGCTGCACGGCCATGTTTCGCATCTGCGCCCGCATCGCCTTCTGGTTCAGGGGCCACAGTACAATACGCATGAGCACACCGAAGATGACGAGCACCCAGCCGTATCCAACACTGAGGCGATCGTGCAAGAAATCGAGCACCCAGAGAGTTGCGATCACAAAGGGGCGAATAACCGGCCTGAGCCATTTCCACCCGTAAGGATTCACTTCTTCGAGGTCTTGTCCCAGCGCTTCGAGCCGGGAGTATTCCTGCGGGCCGGAGTAGATGCGATACCGGTTGCTTCCGGCGTTGTCATATGCCTGCGAAACCACGATCGACGGGCGCCCTTTTTCGGCCCCAGGGGTCGTGATCACACCTCCGAGATAGCGCTCCGCACCCTCAGCCTGCTCAGCCCCTGAGCCCGGCAACACCGCCAACAGAAAATACTTGTTCTTGACGCCAACCCACCCAAACGGCCCCTCGCGAAGACGAGGCTCTGACACCTTGGCAAGCTCCACGGCGTCGATTCCTTCATTTACGTGGTTGCCCACCCAGGCCATGGATTTGGCTTCTTGCGCCGAATCAGCCTCGCTGAACGCCAACCCTGAGCCCAAAGACTCGAGCAAGAGGGGACGCGAGAGACCTTCAACCTCAGATCGAACGGAGATCAGGTAGTCGTCTGCGTCGAACCCGTACACAAAGGTGATTTGTGCGGCGCTGTCGGGTGTGCTCCAGACAAACGTCAGTTCGCCTGTCTCGCCAGGCTGCGTGAGTCGAAGCCCTGCTGCAGGTTGGACATCGAAGGTGAGTTGCGACAATTCGAGGGTGTCATTGCCCACCACCAACCGCTTCTCCAGGGCTGTTGCACCCTCGTTCAGCAGGTGAACGATGCCATCACCCTCTCGCAGTGAGGCATAGCGAAGCAGTCGGACCTGGCTCAGTTGAGCTCCGCGAGTATCAAACTGCCAGTTCCCGAGAGGCGTCTCGACGGAGACCTGTCGCGACGGTTGAGTCTGTTCTTCGGGCGAGGGCTCCGTCAGCGAGCCCAGGCGCTGCGGGGTCGACATAGACGTCACCACATCAGCGCCAGACGAAGCCTCGTCCCCTCTCGGAGACGCGAGACCCTCAATCGAGGCACTGTCGGCCGAGACCTCGAGATCGGGAAGAATCGGGGGAAACAGTTTGTTTGTGCCCCAGATCACACCAAACATCAGGGCAAGAGCCAACACAAAACGGCCTTCGGTGCTCATCGCTCTCTTCCGGTTGTCACAGCAGCCGCATCTTGGTTGATTGCGGCTGAGTTTGGGCCAGGTGGAACAGGATCATAACCAAACCCGCCCCACGGATGACATCTGAAAATTCGTTTCACCGCCAACCAGCTACCCTGAAGGGCCCCATGTGCCTCAAGGGCCTCGAGGGCGTAGGCTGAACACGTGGGTTCATACCGGCACGAGGGCCGAGTGTATGGTGATACGGCAGCTCGGTAGAACCGCACCAAAGCGATCAGGAACCCTCGCAACACAACTCCTCGGCGACCTCGATCAATTGATCTCTCAGCGATGAGAACTTCGCTCGGTAGGCTGACGGTTGTGCCCGAACCAACAGGTCCAGGTTCCCATGCGCATGCTCGAGGCGCGGCAGAACCTCGATTCTCAAGATCTCTCGAAGGCGGCGCTTCAGCTGGTTTCGAGCCACCCCGGAACGACCGTATTTGGGCACAACGACACCGGCCCGACTACGCGAAGCGGGGGAAGCGAGAAAAAAGACGTCAAGGTGACGTGACTTTCTTCGCTTCCCCCGCTCTCGAAGGTTGGAAATCTCCGAAGCCTTTCGAACCTTCACAGCTTTCGGAAACCGAAACTTCGATGACCCTCCGCGCGAGCCATCCGCGGGGAGAGCTGCCTCGCTCATGGTTACTTCGAGCCGACCTTGACCGTCAGCTGGGCCCGGCCATGACGGCGACGAGCGTTCAGCACCTTCCGCCCACCCTTGGTCTTCATGCGGGCCCGGAATCCATGTTTGTTGACCCGCTTGCGATTGCGGGGACGATATGTCGGCTTCATCTGATCACCACGGGTTTTCGTTCAATTGTTTGCAGCATGCAAAGCTCGGAAAGATAGATCACCCATGCGAAATACGTCAACCCGTCAGAAGTTGCCAGCGTTTTGATTGACTTTTCCACATTCGATTTCTAGCTTCGCTGTCCCCTTTCACCTCCTGAGCCTCAAGGCATTTCGCCCTGACGGTGTCGCCTTCCAGCCGGGACTCCCTGACGTCATGGAACTCTCTCCTTCGGAACTTTGGTCGCGCGTGCTTGAAGCCGCCCGACCAGGACTTCCGGAGCGCAGCTTCCAGACGTGGTTGGCGGGTACCCGCGCCGAGACCCTGACCGGCGACACCCTGCACGTAGCTGCGCCGAGCGATTTTCACGTCGAATGGATCGAAGACAAGTTCCAGTCGGTGCTCGATGAGATCGTCACCCGCATCTTGGGTCGGCGCCTGACGCTCGTCTTTCATATCAGCGAAGGGGTCGCCCCGGCGTTTCCGCCTCCAGTTATCGAAGTCACCCCGCCGCGGCAAACGCACACTCCCTCAGCTCTTGATGGTGTACCTACGGCTTCTGTTGGCGCCTTGTCGGCCCAGCCACACTTGTCTGAGGCGTACTCCCGGCTCAATGACCGCTACACGTTCGAGCGCTTCGTCGTGGGCACGAACAATCAGCTTGCAGCCGCAGCGGGTCGGGCCGTCGCTGAGCAACCCGCTCGCATGTACAACCCTCTATTTCTGTACGGGGGGGTCGGGCTGGGCAAAACCCACCTGATGCACGCGATCGGCAACGCCATCATTTCACGTGACCCTTCGAAGCGGGTGCTGTACGTATCCAGCGAGCAGTTCATGAACGACTTGGTGACGGCGATCATGGAGGGCAAGACCCCCGAATTCCGCCGGCGGTATCGTGACATGGACCTGCTGCTCGTCGATGACGTGCACTTCATCGAGGGCAAGGATCGAACGCAGGAAGAGTTTTTCCACACGTTCAACGCCTTGTATGACGCTCAAAAGCAGATCGTGCTTACGAGTGACCGGCCACCCAAGGAAATGTCGACTCTCGAAGAGCGGCTCGTCAGCCGTTTCGAATGGGGCCTCGTTGTCGACATCAAGCCACCAGACTACGAAACCCGCGTCGCCATTCTTCGCAAAAAAGCCGCCGACGACGGCATCGTGCTTGAACCCGACGTGATCGACTACGTCGCCACCTCATGCAG
>CAYVPD010000097.1:0-6103 GCA_964453545.1 uncultured Gemmatimonadaceae bacterium | reverse complement strand
GCGTCGAGGCGAGCTTCGAGGCGCTGACGTGGTGCGCCACTACGGCGATCCCCCAGGGGAGTGGACGGCTGCTACGGAGTCGGTTGCCATGCGCGATCGCTCCCACCGGGTGCGACTGCTGCTGCATGGGCGTGCACCGGCGAGCATGCTCAAAGGGGTGGTTACGGGGCGAATGCCCGACGTACTCGAGGCCCTTGAGCCTGGCGTGTGGCAGGGTCGAGCCGAGTATTCGGTGGTTCTGACCCCCAAGGGTCGCACGCTGAGTGACCTGCGGTTGATGCGCCGAGACGCTTCAGATGACGCCGAGGGACCCCTCGTAGCCGACGTGCCACGGGCGGGCAGCGATGCACTTCGTGCACACTGGGCTCGGTTTCTCCCGCCGCGCATGTGCGCGGTTGAAGACGTGTCGGCCGAGACAGGCCACCTCACGGTCATGGGTCCCGACGCTGCCGCCGTACTGGCGCGCGCCGTGCTTGGCCTGCGTGTCGATACTGAGCGCCTCGAGGCCATGGCCGAAGACGACGCTCTGCAGGTCGATATCGGCGGCGCCTGGCCGCTGACCGTTGTGCGCAGCTGTGAGGTCTCCGTGTCGGCCTGGGACCTCATCAGTGATCGCGAGTCCATTTCTGTACTGATCGGTACACTCGAGGGTGCCAGCGCCCGCATCGTGGGTTCCGGAGTGTGGGAAGCCCTGCGTCTGGAGGCGGGCCGACCCGCCTTTGGGGCTGATCTCACGGAAGATCATATTCCGGTTGAGGCCGGCGTTCACACACGCGCGATCGACTACCAGAAGGGGTGCTACACGGGCCAGGAAGTGATCGTGCGCATTCGTGACCGTGGCCATGTGAACCGCCACCTGCGGCGTCTGGTGCTGGGTGATGCACCGGTGCCGCCCGAAGGCACGCCATTGTTCGCAGCTGGATCAGAGCGCTCGGTTGGTGAGATCACGAGCGCCGCGACCTCACCACGACGCGGAACGCTGGCCCTCGGCTATGTACGCCGGGAGGTCGAGGTGCCGGGCCCGTTGCACTTGGGCGCACCCGACGGGCCTGAGATCAGGGTCGAGCCGCTGCCTGACGCTTGAGCGCGGCCACAATCCGACCCCCGTGCTCCTTGCCGTTTTCGATGAAGATCTTGTTGGCGTTGTGACCCGCAGCCAGCACACCCGCAGCGAAGACACCGGGCACATTGGTCTCCATCGTCTCGGGGTCGTGTGTGGGAATGCCGGTCTCTTCGTCGATGCCTACGCCGAGATCACGCAGCATGCCGGGGCGCGCGCGCCATCCTGTGAGAGCCAGCACGGCGTCGTTGGGCAATGACGTGGTGGCGCCTGTCGCTTCATCGCGCACGACAACATGGGACCATGAGATCTCGGCAATGCGGTGCCCGAAGAACGAGGCGATCTCACCCTTCTCCAGCCGGTTGGTGATGTCGGGCACCACCCACGGCTTCACGCCCTTATCGATCGTATCGGCGAAGTGCACGAGGGTGACCCGCACATCGTTGCGATACAGCTCGAGCGCGGCCTCGACCGCAGAATTGCCGGCCCCCACCACAACCACATCTTGATCGGTAAACGGATACGGCTCGCGGTACCAATGGTGGACCTTGGGCAGGTCTTCGCCCGGCACGCCCAGAAAGTTGGGCTCATGGAATCCGCCTGTGGCCACGGCCACCGCCCGCGCCTGCACCACTCCACGGCTGCCATCACGCCGTTGCACATGCAAGCTGAAATGCCCCGACTGCCCTTCGACGTGGGTCACTTCATGGTGCTGATGCACGGGGATGCCGAAGTGGCTCACGACCCTGCGGTAGTAGGCGAGCGCTTCGCGGCGTGACGGCTTCGAGTCGGGAATCGTGAAGGGCACCCCCGCGATTTCCAGCTTCTGCGCCGTGCTGAAAAACGTCATGTAATAGGGGTAGTCGAGCAGCGAGGCCGTCAGGGGCCCCTTGTCGAACAGCGCGACACGAAGGTCATTTTCCACCGCAGCCGCACCTGCAGCAATGCCGCAGGGCCCAGCCCCGATGACCGCCAGGTCGAGCACCTCAGTCATGCCTGTCATCCTCTTCGAAGTCTCCGTAAAGCTCGCAAGGTAACCCAACCCGAGCTTGCGGGCTCGGTTCCCGGACCGCCTTCGGACTCGTATGCTACAGCGATGACGACTCGACGACGACTGCGTGCAGGACCCGGATGGGTGGTGGCTGCGGCCTTCATCGGCCCAGGCACTGTGACCACCGCAACGGTGGCGGGCGCCCGCTTCGGAACGGCGTTGCTTTGGGCCCTGCTCTTCGGCACGCTCGCGACCATCGTGCTGCAAGAGATGGCCGCCCGTCTCGGGTTGATGACCGGCCATGGCTTGGGTGAGGCCATTCGCCAGCGCTTTGCAGCAGGTCCACTGCGCGCCTTGGCCGTGGGGTTGGTCATCTCGGCGGTCGCGGTCGGCAATGCCGCCTATGAGACCGGAAACCTGCTCGGTGCGTCGCTCGGCCTGCAGGGCGCCCTTGGCGGTGACGCCCGCCTCTGGGCATTGCTGGTGGGTGGCCTCGCGTCAGTCCTTCTCGCGACGGGGAGCTATCGCATCGTCGAGCGCGTCATGATCGGCCTGGTCGCCCTCATGTCGGTCATGTTCCTGCTGACTGCCGTCGCCTTGGCCCCGTCGTTGGCCGAGATCGCTCGCGGTCTTTTCGTGCCGTCGTGGCCAGATGCTTCAGCCCTCTGGGTCGCGGTCGGCCTGTTGGGCACTACCGTCGTGCCGTACAACCTCTTTTTGCATGCGGGAGCGGCAAGCCAGCGTTGGCAGGGGGTTGAGGATCTGCCCAGCGCCCGACGTGACCTGGTGCTTTCGATCGCGATCGGCGGCGCCGTCAGCATGGCGATCTTGCTGACCGCGGCCGGCACGCTCGGAGCCGCGGCGTCGGCCGGCACCTCAGACGGCGGTGCTCCCATCACGAGTGCAGCGCAGATGGCTCAGGCGCTTGAGCCGCTGCTTGGCAAATGGGCGCCGCTCGCCTTCTCCGTGGGCCTCTTCGCGGCAGGCATTACCTCGTCAATCACTGCCCCTCTGGCCGCTGCCTGGGCCACAGCGGGTGCTCTCGGATGGCCTCTGGATCTCAGAGATCGCAGGCTGCGCATCGTCTGGGGTGGAATCGTCGGGGTGGGGGTCGCGCTGGCCCTGATCGGACTTCGGCCGGTGCCTGCGATTCTCTTTGCACAGGCCGCCAATGGCATTCTTCTGCCCGCCGTGGCGATCTTTCTTTTGCTCGCTGCCAATGACTCCCGGCTGATGGGGGACAACGCCAATGGGCTTGGCTCCAATCTCATCGGGGGCGCGGTCGTGCTGGTGGCGCTTCTGCTCGGCGCTCGTCTGCTGCTTGGCGCGCTGGGCCTGATCTGACGAATGCACAGGCTGTGGAGGCCTTGAAACCGTGACGACATCTGCTGAATCCGAGGCCCGTAAGGCACTGCAGCGACTACGCCGCGCGATCGAAAAGGTGGTGCGCGAACTCGATGCGCTCGAGGGAGCCCTGTCGCACGTCGAGGCCGAAGACTTTCCTGCCGCGAATTACGAGCGGGCCCGCCAGCAGCTCTCGGCGGTCGACAGCTTTGCCGACGAAGAGGCGCACCGGTTGCAGGACAAGATGCTGCAAGCTGGCGGCCTCGAGCCTGGTCGGGTGCGGCGCGGGGGCGGTTTGTGACGTTTGCCACAGGTCCAGAGACGTTTTCCACACTGGCTGGCGAGCTGGCAGGCCGGTTTTCCCCAGACTACCGTAAAGCGTGGTCGGACCACGACTTCAGGGATTATGCACAGCGGGCATTTGCGTTTCAGTTCGAGCACAACAGCGCCTATCGCGCGTTTTGCACACGCCGGGGGGTGACGCCCACGCAGCTCGACCATTGGACACGCGTTCCGGCTGTACCGACCTCAGCCTTCAAGCATCTGCCTCTCGTGTCAGGCACCCCTGATGAGGTCGATGTGGTCTTCAGAACGTCGGGCACGACACGGGGGGCTCAGTTGCGTGGCGAGCATCGGGTGCGCTCCCTGGAGCTGTACCGTGCGGCAGCGATGCCGAATCTCGCCCTTCATCTGTTTGCAGACGATCCCGGGCGAGTGACGATTTTCAGTCTCGTGCCGTCGCCTGATCTTGCACCCGAGTCGTCGCTGTCGCGCATGATGGCCTTTGCCGTCGAGGCGTGGGGTGCACCCGAGAGCGGGTTCTTCACCCACCCGGAGCGGGGGGTCGACATCGATCGTTTTGCGCGCGCCTTGCATGGCGCAGCAGAGCGGGGCGATCGGGTCTGGGTCGCGGGCACTGCGTTTGCGTTTGTGCACTGGATCGATGCCGTCGCGACTGCTCAGGCGCCCCGTGTGGTGCTGCCAGCGGGTTCCCGGGTCATGGATACGGGCGGCTTCAAGGGGCGCTCGCGCGAGGTCTCTCGCGCCGAACTGTATCAGGGTATCGAGCAGGCGTTGGGTGTCCCGGAGCGGCTGATCATCAATGAATACGGCATGACCGAAATGCTTTCACAGTTCTACGAGCCCAACATTGCCCAGGGTGTCGAGCTCGATCTCAACGCCAGATTCCATCAGGGGCCGCCGTGGGTTCGTACGCAGGTGCTTGATCCGCAAACGCTGGCGCCCGTGGCCGACGGAGAGCCGGGTCTGCTCTGTCATTTTGATCTGGCGAACCTCGGGAGTGTGTGCGCGATCTTGACCGAAGATCTGGGCGTGGCGGTCGAGTCGGGTTTTCGTCTGCTTGGTCGCACACCTGGCGCCGAGCCGCGCGGCTGCTCCCTTGCCCTTGAAGATCTGCTGCGATGACGACGACCATCGAGTTTCTTCCCAAGTCGTTTGCGGCCCGCTTCGGGGGGGCGCAGTCAGAGACGATCGACGAGGGGCAGATGGTGGCGCTGATGGCGCATCTGTCCGGAGCCGCGCAGGCGCTTCAAGGCATCGAGGTGGCCGCCATCGCGGCATGCCTTGGAAGTGCGGCCGCCCGCCTGCTGAGCGACGGAGACCCGCTGCGCGAGACCGCCCTTCAGCAGCTGCCCGCCGAGGCCAGCTTCTCGCCGCAGCAGGCGCGCTGGGTCATCGACTCGATGGCTCGCGACTGGACGCCGGCCGCACTTCAGCGCCTGCTCGAGGCTGAGTTCGCAGACGCCCGCGCCCTCGACACCTTCGTGCCCGCGCCCCTCGAGCAGGCGCCGGACCGTGCGGTCCGAGGCATGCCGCTTGGCGTGGCTCACGGCGTCGGGGTGCACATCTGCTCGGGCACCGTGCCCGGGGTCGGTGTCACGTCGATGCTGCGCGGGCTGCTCACCAAAGCTCCCGTGCTGCTCAAGCCCGGAGCGGGTGATCGCGTCCTGCCGCGCCTTGTGGCCCGGGCACTGGGCGAGGCTGCCGCCGTCGACCCTGTCGCCGACACGATCTGCGAGGCGCTCGCCGTGCTCTTCTGGCCTGGGGGCGCAGGCGGCCTGGTCGAGTCAGAGGCGTTGGCCACGGCGGGTTACGTCGTGGTCTATGGTGCCGACGCGACGGTCAGCGCCATCCAGAAACGAATTCCCGCCACCCTTCCGCTTGTCGCGTATCCGCATCGCGTCGGCATCGCGGTGGTCTCGGCCCAGGGTGACCCCAGCGCTACCGCCTCGGCTTTGGCACGGGCGGTCGCCGCCTACGAGCAGCGCGGCTGTGTCTCTCCCCAGCAGACCTTCGTGTTGGGCGATGTTGAGACAGCGCGGGTGCTGGCCGAAGCGACCGCCCACGCGCTGGATCAGTTGGCCGACGAGCTTCCGGCCGCGTCACCCGACCCCGAGATCGCTGCTGCCGTGCAGCAGCGCCGGGCGACCGTCGAGATGCGCCATGCATTAGGGGAGTCGGTCGAGCTCTGGGCCAGTAGCGCAGTGCAGTGGACCGTCGTGCTCGACGCGCGGCCGCAGTTCACCGCGTCGTGCCTCGGGAGAACTCTCACGATCACGCCGGTCACAGATGTCGAAGCGCTGGACCGAGCGTTGCAGGGCGTTGAGGGCCGTCTTCAGTCCGTAGGTGTCGACGGCTTCGATCGTGCGACCGAGCGATCCGTCGCCGAGATCGTCTCTCGGCACGGC
>CAYVPD010000096.1:0-6138 GCA_964453545.1 uncultured Gemmatimonadaceae bacterium | reverse complement strand
GATAGTGGAAACCCTCAGCGTGTTGGGCTGGCTGAGGCAAGTGCCCTCCACAGCGCCGAATAACTCGGGTATTGGTACTCGTCGGTGACATATCCGGATGCTTCGAGTGCCCGGTGGTACTCCGCGAGACTGCGGAATGGAACCCCGGCATCGACGTGATGGGCGAGGTGATAGCCGAGTTGGTAGGGCGCCATGATGAATCGAGCGAGTACGCCTTGGCGAACCGAATGCGTTGTCACCCGACGGTCATCGGACGCCCCCAGGCCGCCGTGTTCAGCGATCGAGCGCAGGCGATTGATCACCCGCCAGATGGTGAGGTACGGCAGGAGCCACAAGATGAGGTAGGCGAAGGGCTGCCCGGTGAGCAGTGCCACAGTGAAGAGGCCACTTTGAACGCCGAGGATCTGGATCAGAACACGACGTTGGCGGGGATCGTGCCAACGCTGCCTGGCGAACTGCGCGCGAAGGAGTCTCAACCCGGTCCTCCCGGTTGCATCGCGTACGAGCTTGCGGCGCAGTGATGCCTGAGTGATCGGGTAGCCCTGGTACAGCGGAAGATCGGGTTCCTCAGGGCCGAACTCCCGGCGGTGATGAGCCATGTGGACCCGACGGTACGCATCGGTTGAGACCAGCCCTGGGTAGCCAAGGAGCCACCGTCCGACGAGATCGTTCAGCCGCCGACTACTGAACAGCAGCCTGTGTGCCGCCTCGTGCATGAGCGCTGCGAACTGCGCATGCGCCCGGCCCATCAGGACGAACGCCGGTATCCACGCCCACCATCCGATACGGATCGCCAACCAGATGATGGCAGCGGTTTGGGCGTAGAGCGTCACGATGGTCAGGGCGTTGCGCAGATTGGGAATCCGTCGCAACTGTCGCCTGAAATTCGGTGTGGGTCGACCATCCGGGGAGACAAGCTCCGTTGCCGCTCCCGGCTGCAGTACGCCGTCGGGAGGTCTCATGCCGCCGAGACGAGGCGCAAACGATGAGTCGTACGCGATGGAAGCGCCGTTGGATACCACGCCGTCAAACTACAGCGAGGGGTGTCTGGCGATCACCACCCGCGTTCGATCCATGCGGGCAGATGAGGGCGTTCCGTCCCGATCGTGGTGTCGAGGCCATGGCCGGGCAGCACGATGGTGTCAGTCGGGAACGGCATGAGCAGTTCGTCGATGGAATGGATGATCGTGCCGAAATCGCCGCCGTCAAAATGGGTGGCGCCAGGTCCACCCGGGAACAAGGTGTCGCCGGTGAACAGCAGGGGAGTCGACTCCAGGTGGAAAGAAACTGATCCGGGTGTGTGGCCCGGGGTCGGAATAGGACGAAGCCGGAGCGATCCGAACTCGATCATCTCCACCCCGTCGAGCAGCGCGTCATACCCGACGTCGGCCAGCATCGGTGCGTCAGCTGAGAGCACCGCCACCTCATAGCCAGCCTCCCGCATTTCGGTGACAGCGCCGATGTGATCGAAATGTCCATGCGTTTCGAGCACACGGGTCACGCCGAGCGTCGACGCCAGTTCCAACAGACGCTCGTGCTCGTTCGCCGCATCGATGAGCACTGCCTCGCCGGTGCGACGGCAGCGGATGACGAAGACGTTGTTGTCATACGACCCGACGACCACTCGGTGAACTTCGACGTCAGCGTTTTGCCAGTGCAGCGTCTCCATGTCGCGAGTCTCCCACCCAATGATCACCTACGTCGACCAGACCTCGAATCCGAGCTCGGCCGCCAGCGAGATCTGTGACGGATCGACGGTCGCAAACACCACGGGCGAGGGCAGTCGCGTTGCTGCGGCGAGATGGATGGCATCGGTCATGCGCATCATTCGGCGTCGGGCGAGTTCGGCCGCTATTTCAAGACAGCCTGCGTCGACGGGCACCACATATAAGAAGTCCCAGGTAATGCGGAGCGCGTCCTCCAAGTCGGCGCGTTGGATCGGATCGTCCGTCAGGCGGTCGATTGCTGGAAGCGCCTCGGCAAGCGCGAGAGCGGACGCGCATCGCACGTCATGGTGAGACATGGCATCGAGCATCGACGGGCGATGCGGACCATCGACTGTTGCTGCAAGCAGGGCGCTGGAATCGAGCAAGAGCATGGTCTCACCCCCGCAATTCCCGCAAGGCTTGGTCGATGCGAGTGCCGCTCCAGACGCGAACCGGAGGGAGCGGGCGCCACGCCCCGTGCCGTCGAGGTGCGTTGACAGCGCTCGATGCGAGCAGCTGCTCCATGCCGGGCGAGTCAGTGTCGATGGGGCGTATCACCGCAATTGGCTGGCCACGGTCGCTCACGATGGTGGACTCGCCGTGGCGGGCTCGCCGCAGCACTGCCGCGAGGTCACGTCGCAGGTCACGAACACCCAATGTGTACATAGGTGTACACATTACAACTTGCACGATGGTGCCACCAGCCGAGAGAATCTCTGCATGAACTTTGCATTCACCGAAGAACAGGATGAACTGCGCTCGACGATTCGGGCCTTCATGGAAGCGAAAAGCTCGGAAGAGGCAGTCCGTGAGCAGATGGAGACCGAGAACGGCTTCGACGCCGATGTCTGGTCACAGATGGCAGAGCAGATGGGTCTGCAGGGCCTTCACATCCCCGAAGAGTACGGCGGGTCGGGCTTCTCGTATGTCGAGCTTGGAATCGTGCTCGAGGAGATGGGCCGAGCGCTTCTGTGCGCCCCGTTCTTCTCGTCGGTGGTGCTTGCCGCGAACACCCTGATGCAGTCAGGAGACGACGCAGCCAAGGCCGCCCACCTTCCGGGTATCGCAGCTGGCTCGACCATTGCAACGTTGGCGTTCACCGAGCCCAGCGGCAAATGGGACGAGGCAGGCATCACGATGCAGGCCAACGGATCTGGTTCTGACGTCACCCTCAGTGGAACGAAGTCGTTCGTCATCGACGGACACATCGCCGACCTCATCATCGTCGCCGCCCGCTCTGCAGCCGGTGTGAGTCTGTACACCGTGGCGGGTGATGCCGCTGGACTGACCCGCACAGCGCTCTCCACCATGGATCAGACTCGCCGTCAGGCCCGCCTCGACTTCGACAACACGCCAGCCACGTTGCTCGGGACAGAAGGCAAGGGCTGGGACGTTCTGGCGACAGTCCTAGATCTCGCTGCGGTTGGCCTTGCCGCCGAGCAGGTGGGAGGCGCCCAATTCGTCCTTGAGATGGCCGTGCAGTACGCCAAGGACCGGGTCCAGTTCGGGCGTCCGATTGGCTCGTTCCAGGCCATCAAGCACAAGTGTGCCGACATGCTGCTCGAGGTCGAGTCGGCAAAGTCGGCCGCGTACTACGGTTTGTGGTGCGCCAGTGAGATGAACGACGAGTTGCCCTCGGTGGCGTCGCTCGCCAAGGCCTACTGCTCCGAGGCCTACTTCCACGCCACGGCTGAGAACATCCAGATCCACGGCGGCATCGGATTCACGTGGGAGCACCCTGCTCACCTGTACTTCAAGCGAGCAAAGTCCTCCGAGCTGATGTTCGGTGACCCCACATACCACCGCGAACTCCTCGCCCAGCGGATCGGGATCTGAGCACCGGCCCGTCAACCACGGGCAAGCGACATAGTGTCTTGGCGTGGACCCAGTCACGCTCATCTTCGTAGTGGCAGCGGCGATCGCAACCTTTGCGATCGCCGCTGGCGCGATTGGGCGGGAGGCCCGCCGCCTCGACTCGATCGCCCCGCGGGCCGTGTACGTGCTTGAAGAGGCAGTTGACTACGTGGCCGATCGGTTGCCTGAGCGCAGCCAGGCGCGACTCACACCCGCTGAGGTCGAGGCGCTTCTCGTTGCCCACATGAACTGGCTACACCTTCATGGGCTTGCGCCCGATCGGGTGATCGACCTTCGTCAAGGAATCGATGAGACGCTGGTGGTCGCTGAGGACGCGCTTGTTGCTCACCTCCTTGGGGAGTCCGAGGCACTGGGAGTCGAATTGCTCGATGACGTCGACGTCGTAGAAGTTGTCACCGCTCACCTCAACTACTTCGAGGCGATTGGTGCGGTCGGCCCGCAGGCACCTCCCGACGACGTCATCGTTGGCTAGCGTGTCGTCCATGGAACGCCCGACGCGCTTCGAGCACACGCGGTACCTCGGTGACAAGAGAACGCAATTGGTCTACGACCTCGATGAGTGGTCCGACGGCTCGGTGATCGATGACATCGTGGCGGCAGAGACCGGTATCTGTTTCGGACCGGACACGCTCGCGGAAGCGAGGAACCGGGGCTACACGTTGGCCCGCCCGGGGCTCACGCGCCGGCATCGTCGCCCTCGGGCCTGACGATGGCGATGGATCAGACGTTTCCAAGCGGTAGCGAACGTCTGGCCTGCCATATCTCTGTTCCCGTCACAGCAGATGCCTCCACCCCGGCGCTGATCCTGTGCCATGGCTTTCCGATCGGGCCGCTCGATGCCAGGCGATCAGCTGGAACGTTTCCTGAACTCATCGACAGGCTCTGTCACGAACTGGGCTACATCGCGATGACATTCACATTCCGTGGATGTGGCACCTCAACCGGCGATTTCTCCCTTCAGGGTTGGATGGACGACTTGCGAAATGCAGTCGACCACCTGACGCGTACACATGGCATCACGAAGGTGGTCCTCGTCGGGACGAACACCGGAGGTTCTCTCGCAATCTGTGAGGCAGCCGACGATCCCCGAGTGTTCGCAGCAGGTCTGCTCTCACCACGAGCGGATTTCGATGACTGGGCGGAGCACCCTCGTCGTTTCCTCGAGCATGCCAAGGAGATCGGCGCGGTGCGCACCCCGGGCTTTCCGACATCGCTCGACGAATGGTCGAGGGCATTCCGACGCTTCCGTCCTGCTGCAGCGGCCCGTCGTTTTGCTCCAAGACCCCTGCTGGTTCTCCACGGCGATGACGATGAGAGCGTGCCGGTCAGCGATGCACGCCAACTCGCTCAGGCCCACGGGGCAGCGGAGTTGAACGTGCTCGCCGGCGCCGGACACCGACTCCGGCACGACCCGCGCGCGATCGCCATTCTCTCCGGGTGGTTGGACCGGATCCGTCCAGGCTGACCCGTCATGCTCCGAGGCCTCAGGGGATCGACGGATCGACCGCCTCAGGGTCGATGTCGTAGCGACGAATGGCCTCTTCGACCACATCGGCGCTGATCGCACCCTGTTCGAGCAGCCCGGTGAGCGTGGCCACGACGATGTGCCCGCAATCGACCTCGAAGTAGCGACGCAGGGCCTCACGTGTGTCGCTCCTGCCCATCCCATCGGTGCCGAGCACGTTGAAAGGCCGACCGGCGGGAATGAATCGCGCAATCTGCTCTGGGACGGCGCACATGAAGTCGCTGACCGCCGTAATTGGCCCCGACGACGTCTCAAGCAGCGTCGTGGCAATCGGCTTGTCCGGAGTGCTTGACGGGTGAAGACGATTGCGGCGCTCAACACTGAGGGCATCGTCACGAAGGCGCTTGTAACTCGTCGCCGACCAGAGTTCAGCCCCCACGTCGTAATGCTCGGCCAACTCGTTCACCGCCGCTGTCGCCGCCTGGTGGGCGACGCCGGAGAACAGGATTGTCGCACGGTGCTTGGGGCCTGACGGGGCCTCGGCGAACCGGTAGAGGCCGCGGACGGCGCCATCGGCGAATTCACGTGCAGCCTCGGGATCCGCGGGAAGTGCAGGCATCGGGTAGTTCTCGTTGTACAGCGTGAGGTAGTAGATGACGTCACGCTCAACGTCGGGTGACTGCGCGCCGTACATCCGCTCGATGCCGTCGCGGATGATGGCGCCAATCTCGTAGGCGAAGGCCGGGTCGTACGCCTGCACGGCGGGCATGGTCGAGGCGAGCACAAGGCTGTGCCCGTCCTGGTGCTGGAGCCCCTCACCAAGCAAAGTCGTGCGGCCGGCTGTGGCGCCCATGAGAAAGCCGCGCGCACGGGCATCGGTCGCCTGCCAGATCAGATCTCCCACCCGCTGGAAGCCGAACATCGAGTAGAAGGTGTAGAAGGGCAGCATCGGAACCCCACGCGTGGCGTAGCTGGTGCCTGCGGCGATGAAACTCGCCATCGATCCCGCCTCAGTGATGCCCTCCTCGAGGATCTGCCCGTCGGAGTCCTCCGAATACGACAACAAGAGATCGTGGTCGACGGGTTCGTACT
>CAYVPD010000095.1:0-6170 GCA_964453545.1 uncultured Gemmatimonadaceae bacterium | reverse complement strand
CTCCATCGAGGTGCACAGGCAGCCCCCGCTCGTGCGCGGCGTCGGCGAGCGCCCCGACGGCTTCGGTCGGTACAACACGCCCCCCGTGGGCCAAGTGGGTGTTCTCGATGCACACGAGCCCCGTTCGCGGCTGGTAGCGCGACTCCGGGCGCACAGCCTTCGACAGATGCTCGGGGCGGACAATGCCGTCGGAGGTAGCGACGGGTCGAAGCTGCAATCCTTTGAAGGCCGCAGCCGCCCCATCTTCCCAGTGCACCAGGTGCGAATCGGCTTCGACGATCACCTCGCTGGCCCACGGGGCGTGGACCGCCAGCGCCGTCTGGTTGGCCATGATGCCGGTCGGAAAGAAGAGCGCCCGCTCCTTGCCGAGCAACTCAGCGACGCGCGCCTCGAGACGAGCTGTTGTGGGATCATCGCCCAACTGGTCGTCACCCACCTCGGCCTCGGCCATCGCTCGGCGCATCTCGGCGCTCGGTCGAGTTACCGTGTCGGAGCGCAAGTCGACGACGTCGATCATGCCGGCCTCACCTGCCATTGCGTGGGACGTCGACCCGAATCAACTGGCGTCGCGGTCCAGCTGACGCTCGACGTGACGAAGACGCCGGGCAATCGAGATCACCCAGCCGCCGATCAAGACCACGGCAATGGCGTAGGCCGCAAAGACAAACGCATAGGGCCGGCCCAAGGTCTGGCGTCCGAGCTGCTCGGCCTGGGCCTGAACCTCAACCGGCGACACCAGCACGAGGCCCAAAAGAAGCGCCACGACCGCCGTTGTACGTAGCGTCACCGCGTGTCGGGCCCGCTCAAGACCGTATCGAAACATCATGAGACCGAAGAAAAGGAGGGTAAAGGCAGAAAGCCCCGTCAACAGCGTCACCAGCATGTCAGGATCGAGCGTCGGACCCTCAGCCTTCATGACCACGGGCTGCGGGTGCAGGGAGCGAAACCAGAGCACGCTTACATGGATCAACGGAATGTCGAGTGCGCCCACAATCCCGACAACCGCGGCAAACCGCTTGCCCTTTTCAGGGTTGTCGACCGCAGACCGCACCATGAAATACCCGAGGTAGATAAACCAGAGCAGCAGCGTGAGGGTGAGGCGAGGCTCCCAGGTCCAGAAGGTGCCCCATGCGATGCGCCCCCAGAGCGGCCCGGTCAAGAGCACGATCGTCGTAAAGACCATGCCCCCCTCGGCCGCGGCAACCGCGAGCTGATCAGCTCGCTCGTCTTTGAGCCAGAGGTAGACCGCCGAGCAGAACGCCACGACGCCGAACGCCATGAAGGCCACCCATGCCGCGGGCACGTGAATGTAAAAGATGCGCTGAACCACCCCCTGCAGCGCCTCGGTGGGCACCCAGAAGAAGACCTGCCACAGCAGCAACAACACGAGCCCGAGCCCCAGCCCGGACAGCAGCGGTGCCGAAATGCGCGTCGACGTACTCGCCATAATCACTCTACTCCTCGACTACGAAACGAAAGAGAGCGGCTCCCACGGCCATCGCCGCAAGCCCAAATGCCCCGAGCATGCGAATCTGTCCCTCGACCTCGACCAGCGGCCGGTCCAGCAAAAGGCGTCCGGTGGCCCCAACGCCGAAAATGATCACCGGAAGCAGCAGGGGAAAGAGCAGGATCGGAAGTAGTGTGTCGCCAAGACGCGTGGCACTCGACACGGCCCCAAAGAGCGTGGCGAGCGCAACGAACCCGATCACCCCCAGCAAGAGCACCAATACGAGCGCCAGCGGGTGGCTGCCAAAATCCAGCTGAAAAAACAGGGCAAACACCCCGAGCGTGAGTAGCGTCACGGTGCCGACCAGCACGGTATTTGCGATGACCTTGCCCAGATACAGCGCGTCTCTGGGGATAGGGCTCAGCAAGACCCCCTGCAAGGCACCGTCTTCAGCCTCGAGCTGAAAGGTGCGCCCCACGCCCGTCACCCCCGCGAAGATCAGCGTCATCCAGAGCAGACCTGCAGCGATCTCCTGTATGCGCACGACCGTAGGGTCGATGGCGAAATTGAAGAGCACAGCGACGAGCACCGCAAAGCCACCCATCGTGGCCACACGCTGCCGTGTTCGCAGTTCTTGAACCAGATCTTTCCGCACGACCGCCAACATTTGACGCAGATAGCCGCTCATGCGCCGGCACCTCCTGCGCCCTCAACCACCTCACGGTACCGCTCACCGAAGGTGGTGCGATCGAAGTCTGACGCCGGCGCATCGAGGGCGAACCGCCCTCGCACCTGAATCGCTACCCGATCGGCCAACGCCAGCCCTTCGGTCAAGTTATGGGTCACGAGCACCACTGTGCGCTGCCCGTCGCGAAGCGCCTCCAGCACACCGCGAAGCACCGCCGCCGCATGCGCGTCGAGCCCCGTCCACGGCTCGTCGAGCAAGACGATCTGGGGGTCATGCAGCAACGTGCGGGCCAGCGCCAGCCGTTGCCGCATGCCCCGCGAAAAGGTCTGCACCCGATCGTCAGCGCGGTTAGCGAGATCCACAGAAGCCAGCCCCTGACTCACCCGCCGCTCGACGTCATCGAGGGTGAACAGGTCGGCATAGAATCGCAGATTTTCAGCGGCGGTGAGATGCCCGTACAAAAAGGTCTGATGGGAGAGTACGCCGACCCGCCGTTGCCAGTCCGAACCCCGAGCGTCGACCTCGCTGCCGTCGATCAGCAGTTGGCCCTCTGATGGACTCAGCGACCCGGCGAGCATGCGCAGCAACGTCGTCTTGCCGGCCCCGTTGGGACCCAAGAGGGCAACCACCTGGCCCCGCTCCAACACAAACGAGACGCCATCAACAGCGCGTTGTGCGCCAAAGGTTCTCACGAGGTCCCGGGCTTCAAGCCGGGAAGCCCCAGGGGTGGTCACGACGACGGCAGCGCTGCAGTGTCGTGCGCCAGAGGTTGCCCGCAGCTCGCGCAGAAGCGGCTACCCTCGGGGTTCAGGTGCCCACAGTCGGAGCATGCGAGACCCTCCTTCATGCCTGCACGAAGGGCTGCGATCTCGGCCTCGAGCGCGCCACGAGCACCCGCAGCCGGATCCTTGGCCTCGGCCTCAGCCGCCTCGAGCGCAGCTAGCGCCTCAGCCGAAAGCTCCCGTTTTATGGCGACGTAATCACCTTCATCAAGCTTACCGGTGTGGTAGTCGTATTCGACGTCGCGCAGGGCGAGGAGCGTCACACGACGGCGCGCCTCGGTCTCGGTCATCTCGTCGTCTTCACGCTCGAGCGACGCATGTTGATTGCGCAGAATCGGGGTGAGAACAAAGAAGACGACGGCACCAATGAGAAGCAGCGCTCCGAGCAGATCCATGGCTCAGTCTCCGGCCGCCAACGGCTCAGCACCGACACGCGTGACCTGCCGCGCCGAAGGCTCTCGCAGGCGCTCTGCCGCCGGCCACATCGCAATCAGGCTGCCCAATGTCAGAATCAACCCGCCAGCCCAGATCCATCCAACGAGAGGCTTGATCAGAATCGTGAAGGTGGCCGCCTGCCCCGCTGCGTCACCTGCGAGAATGCGGTTCAGGTCGGCGTCAGCGAGAATGATGTAGAGGTCTTCGAGCGGGAACGACTTGATGCCCACCTCGGTGATGGTTTGCGCCTCAGGCCTGATATAGCGGCGCTTCTCAGAGGTGAACGTGCCCAGTGGGATACCGTCGCGAGTCACGCTGACCAACGCGACCGCCTGCCACTGAAGGTTCTTGTCCGGGTCACGCACGTTGGTGCTGATGCCCTCGTACGTCAGTTCGTATCGATGGCCGAGGGGCGACTCGGCGATGGCGACCTCGCCCGGCTCCAGCGTCTGACGCACCTCTTGGTACCACGGCGCCGCAGCAAAGGCGGTGAAGATAAGCACCACGCCCACGTGCACGATGTAGCCGCCCCAGCGCCGCCGATTGCGGGCGATGAGACGGTAGAAGGCCGGAAGAACGCCCTCGCCCTCGATGCGGGCCCGAGCCCGCGTGCCCTTCCAGAACTCGACGACGATGATCGCCATCACGAAGGCAGCGATACCAAACGTCGCCAAGGCCAGTCTGTGCCGTGCCCCGGCAAGCCACAGTACCCCGGCGGTCACAAGACCAACGATCACAGGAAGCGCAAAGTTCTTCTTGAGATTCTTGCGGGTGGCTCGCCGCCATGCGATGACAGGACCAATGCCCATGAGCGCGAGCAAGGCGACGCCAATGGGCAGATTGACCCGATTGAAGAACGGCGGACCGACAGCGATCTCTTGCCCGGTGAAACCCTCGCTGATCAGCGGCAGCAACGTGCCCCACATCACGGCGAAGGTCACGCCGAGCAGGATCAGATTGTTGAACAGAAAGGCCGATTCGCGGCTGAGAAACGACTCGATCTGATTGTCGGAGCGCAGCTTGGGCAGCCGGTAAATCACCAGCGAGGCGCCCACAATGATGATCGCCGACATGAAGCCCAAGAAGATGAACGCGATGCGCAGCTCTTGGGCAAAGGTGTGTACCGAGTCGATGAGCCCGGAACGCGTGAGGAAGGTCGCAAAAATCGTAAGCAGGAACGTGAGAATGACCAGTCCCATGTTCCACACCTTCAGCATGCCGCGGTTTTCCTGGATCTGAATGCTGTGCAGGAACGCGGTGGCGGTGAGCCACGGAAGCAGCGAGGCGTTTTCGACCGGATCCCAGAACCAGTATCCACCCCAGCCCAGCTCTTCATAGGCCCAGCGCATGCCGAAGACGATGCCGTTGGACAAAAAGAACCACGACAGCAGCGTCCACTTGCGCGTCAGCACGATCCAGCGCGAATCGAGTCGCCCGTTGAGCAGCGCGGCGACGGCAAACGCAAAGGGAATCGTGAACGCGGTAAAGCCCAGATACAGCGTGGGCGGGTGAATCGTCATCCAGTAGTTCTGCAACTGCGGATTGAGACCCGCACCATCGACCGGCGTGAAGCCCAACTTCTCGAAGGGGTTCACATCGGCGAAGAGCAGCACGACGATGAAAAACGACGTGATCGTGAGCAGCGTGCCCGTCACATAGGGCATGAACTCGCGGTTCTTGTTGCGATTCCCGAAAACGGCCAGGCTCGAAAAAAGCGCAAGGAGCAGCAACCAGAAGAGCAGCGATCCGCGCTGTCCCGCCCACAAACCCGACACTTTGAAGAAGGTCTCAAGGTTCCGGCTGGAATAGTTCGCGACGTACCAGTACTCGAAGCGATCGTTCAGAAACGCGTCAACGACACCCAACGACGCCACGAACGAAAGCATGAGAACGGCATAAACGCTCCGTTCGGCGGCGAGAGCCAGATCGCCCCGGCGCTTTGCCCCGGCGACGAACCCCAGCACCATGCCGAAGAGGGAGACGGGGAGCGAGACCCAGAGGGCCAACTCCCCGAGCACGTTCACGTTCGCAGCTCCTCAGGCGAGGCTTCGTACCGGCTTCCGCACTTCGTCAGCACCGTCGTGGCCTCGAATACGCCATCAGCATTGAAGCGCCCCTCCAGCACGACGTCGACGACCATGGCCTCGGAGTCGGTGAAGGTATCTGGCAGCGGATTCTCATAGACCACCGGAAACGTGACCGACTCATCTTCGAGGTCATGAACGACAAACTGGTGGTGACTGCGGCCTGGAGTCTGCACGTGAGATCCAGGCACGAGCCGGCCTGAAACCTTGACACCCACGTCGTGGAAGGACGGGTCGGATTCGATCTTCGCGAAGAGTTCGGCGGGCGTCAGATAGTAGACCATCGTGTCGCTGATCCCGGTCCAGACCAGGTAGCTCACCACGGCAGCCACGCCAACGAGCCCCACCATAAAACGCCCGTTCTGCTTCATTCGGTCGTCACCCGCTTAAGGCACTCAGGAATACGTCGGATGGGTCTCAAGAAGACGCCCGAAGGGACCGACGCTTCTTTCAACTTTCCCATACTCTGCTAGTCCACGCAAGGTGGGAAGGTTCCTACCCCTGCGTGGGGCTTTGTCCTCTCTGCATCATCGCTTCCAATCCGACCAGGCACGAGTGGTTTGAATGGCGCGGCGCCATCCCTCGAGCAGCCGCGCGCGCTCCGACGAAGCGAGATCGGGCGCGAACACAGCGGGTGTCCCGAGGGCTGCCGAGAACTGTTCGGCATCAGACCACAGGCCCACCGCCAACCCCGCTAGACCCGCTGCTCCCAAGGCGGTCGTTTCGACCACGGG
>CAYVPD010000094.1:0-6197 GCA_964453545.1 uncultured Gemmatimonadaceae bacterium | reverse complement strand
GCCGCCGACTGCGACGCTGGAATCTTGTAATAGCCCGCAAACTCCAGTCGCCGGTTCACGACCCGAAACATTGCGTTGGCGCCCCATGTGGCCGGGTCGCTGTCACGGCAGCGCGGAGCCATACCACCGCCCCACTCATCGGTGAACAGCACGGTACCGCCATCGTTGCTGAAGGTCGCCGAATGCCAGTAGGCAAAATTGGGATCGCTGACCTCGTCGATGCGAACCGGGTTCAACGGGTCGGAGATGTCGAGCAAGATGCCGTTGCCCGAGCACGCTCCGGCAGCCAACCCCAGCGCTGGATACACAGTGATGTCGTGGCACTGATCGGTTTCCGACGTGCGCTGCGTGCCAGGCCCGTGGTCGCCCCCGGTCCAGAGACCGGCGATATCACCCGTGGCACGATCGGCGAAAATGCGAGGTGCGTTGACGACGCGCGCCTCCGCCGGCCGGTCGAGCATGACCTCAATGATCTCGATACGGAACAGCGCCGTCCCCGGATTTTCATTGGGCAGCCCGCCTGAGCATCCCGCGACCTCACTGTCCGGACGCACGGGCGAGGTGCCCTGCACATAGACATACAGACGCGTGTCGTCGTTCTGATCGGGCACCAGCGTGTGCGTGTGCGATCCGCGGCAGGTCTGAACGGCCGCGATCTGACGCGGCTCATCGAGGTCCGAGATGTCGAAGATGCGCACCCCGCCGAAGCGCGCCTCGGCCGGGTCGGTCCCACAGTCTACGCGTCCATTGGGCATCTCGACCGACATGAAGAGCAGGTTGCCCCACACCGACACGTCGCCCTGCCCCCCGGGACAAACCACCCCCGTACGCAGCCGCGGGTTGGTAGGGTCGGCCACGTCATAAATCTGAAAGCCATTGAAGTTGCCGACAAAGACGTGGTTGCCCTGAAAGGCGAGGTCTGAATTCGCAGTGAGAATGTCGCCCGGGGTGTCTGGCGTGAAGAAGCCCTCGGTGCGCGGCGTCGTGGCCACAAGTCGCAGGTTTGCGGCCGCCGACTGCGGCTCCATCCAGCCCACACCCAAACCAACCCGGGCATCGTCTTCACGACCCAGGCCCGCCGCATCCAGCCCCGCAGCAGCCGTGCTGACCTCGGGAATCGGCACAAACGCAAGCGCATTGTTCGGGTTCATGGGAATCACCAGCTGCCCCCGTACCGGGTCGAGACACATCGACGCAGCACTGGGAATGCCATGCGCGACGAGTTCGGCAGGCTGCCCCGAGCGAATGCGCGACACCCCACCCTCCCGCACGCTACTCACGTACTTGGTGCCGTCGGCCGTGATGACCACCCCGTCATTGCCAGCCTGCACCGCCTGCTCGGTGCGCACCAGCGCTCCATCAGGCGTGAACGTCAGCACATCTGCGCTGCCGATGTTCACCACGACCACGTTTCCATCGAGGTCGATCGCGACCCCATTGGGCAGCGCCAGCGGAGCACCGTCAACGAGCACTCGCACCTCACCCTCAGGGCTGATGCGGTAGAGCCGTTCTTCGCCACGCGTATTCGAGGCGTAGATCATGCCATCTTCAGCCACGGCAATGCCGTTGAGCATCGTCGCGCCCTCGACCCGATGTGCGCCGAGGGGCGCCCCGGTGGCCAGATCAAACATTCTCACCTGATCGACATCGGCGGCATAGAGCACGCCACCCTGCACGGCGCTGCCCAGCGGATCATCAAGCGTCAGCCCCTCGCGGCTGGCTCCAATCCACTTCGACGTATGCAGCGAACCATCAGGATTCACGAGCGAGACGTAGCCGTCGTTTTCAGCCATCGTGCGCGCATTGGCACGATTCATCACCACGATGAGGTCGCGGCTCGCGTCAAAGGTGCAGCTCTCGGCAAAGTGAAAACCGCCGACCACCCGTACCTGCGGGGCGATCGGGGTCGCATTGGCCCCGGACCCGACGCCCAACGGCGCTCCGGCCACAAAGCCCGAGGCGCCTGCGCCAGCGTCGGCCTGCTGAGCTGCCAGCCCATTTGTGGCAGACAATGCGGTCACGAAGAGGCCTGAAACCAAGGCCAAGAGAGCCGAAGAAAAGATTCGATTGGGCATCTGCAATTCCTGAAGGGGCGCATGAAGAAGCGGTGGGACGATAGAGACCTGCCAATGCCCGCAAATATAGGCCGATCACGGCCGGGGCCGCGACCCATTTGCAAAAACGTGCGAAACCCAGACCCGGCGCCTACTTTGCCTTTGATAACTCACCTCAACCCGGCATTCTCCATGATTCATCGAGCACTGAGTGCCCGGCACTGGCCGTGGCTCCCCTCGCTGACCTTGGGCGCGTTGGCTGTGGCCTTCGCCCCTGGCCTCTTCACTCCCGCCCCGGTCGCAGCTCAGACTTTGGCGGCTGCCCACGCAGGCGACCATCCGATTCACGACACCGGGTTCATGGCCGGCTTCGCGTGGCGAAACCTCGGGCCGGACCGTGGGGGTCGCTCAATCGCCGTTGCTGGTGTGGTCGGTCAGCCCAATGTGGCTTATTTCGGAGCGACCGGAGGCGGTCTGTGGAAGACCGAAGATCATGGAGAAAACTGGTTTGCGATCACCGACTTTCAGGTCTCGTCGGCCTCCGTCGGCGCGGTCGCAGTGAGTGAGAGTCTGCCTGAGCTATTGTTCATCGGCATGGGCGAGACCTGCATTCGAGGCAACATCTTGCCCGGTGACGGCGTGTATCGCAGCCGTGATGCGGGTGCCACCTGGCAGCACGTCGGGTTCAACGACTCCGACGGCATTTCCAAGATCCGCATTCACCCGACCAACCCCGAGGTCGTCTTTGTTGCCTCGTTCGGCAAGTACGGTGCTGAAAGCGAAGAGCGGGGCGTCTACAAGAGCACGGACGGCGGCGACACGTGGCGCCGGGTGCTCTTCCGCGACACGCGATCGGGCGCCATCGATATCTCGATCGACCGCAACAACCCCGACGTGATCTACGCGGCGCTGTGGAGGCGTATCGCAAGGAATACAACATGTCGTCAGGCGGCCCCGGCAGCGGCCTCTTCAAGAGCACCGACGGCGGCGAGACCTGGACCGAGATCACTCGAGCGCCGGGACTGCCGCAAGAGGGCCTGATCGGCCGTATCGGCGTGGCGGTTTCGGGTGCTGACTCCAACCGGGTCTATGCGCTCGTCGAAAACGCCAACGGCGGCCTGTTCCGCAGCAACGATGCCGGTGCCACGTGGGAGCTCGTTAACGACAACCGCGCCATCCGCCAGCGTGCGTTCTACTACACCCACGTCTTTGCCGATCACAACGATCGTGACGTGGTCTACATGCAGAACACGTCGTTCTTCCGCTCGACTGATGGCGGCGTGTCGTACGAAGTCATCAACAATGGCACGCACGGCGACTTTCACGATCTGTGGGTCAGCCCGACCGATCCGGCCCATCTGGTCGTGGCCAATGACGGGGGCGGTGCAGTCAGCCTGACGACCGGTGGCGCGTGGACCGATCAGGAGTTCCCCACGGCGCAGATGTACCATGCGGTCACGACGGCCCATGAGCCGTTCCATGTCTGCGGATCGCAGCAGGACAACTCAACGCTGTGCGTTCCGTCAGACTACAACTCCGCCGAGTTCGGCTTCGGCTCGAGCCGCGGTCGTGGGTACGGCAGCACCGGGTCAACGTCTGACCCCACGGCGGGCTCGACGATGGCGGCCTACCGCGTTGGCGGCGGTGAGCCCGGCTACATCGCACCCGACCCCAAAGACCCCGACATCTTCTACTCGGGCACCAACAACGGTCGCTACCTCGACCGCTTCGACCGCGGGCTCGAGAAGGGCCGCGAGGTCAACCCGTACCCCTGGTTCTACTCGGGTGAGCCGGCCTCTGACATGGTCGAGCGCTGGCAGTGGACATTCCCGATCATCTTCTCACCCATCGACCCCAACGTGCTCTTCACGTCGTCGCAGCGCTTGTGGCGCACGATCGATGGGGGCAACAACTGGCAGGCGATCTCGCCTGACCTGACGCGGGCCGACCCCTCGACGCTCGGCACCTCGGGTGGACCGATCACGGGCGACATGAACGGGCCCGAGGTCTACGCCACGATCTTCGCCGTGGGACCGGGCAAGCTCGACCTCGATGTCATCTGGACCGGCTCTGACGACGGCCTGGTGCACGTCACGCGCGACGGCGGTGCCAGCTGGACCAACATCACCCCATCAGACATGCCCGATTTCGGGCGGGTGAGCCAGATCGATGCATCTGCATTTTCGTCGGGGCGTGCGTACGTCTCGGTCCGCCGTCCCCTGCTCGACGACCAGTCGCCCTACATCTGGAAGACTGACGACTACGGGCAAAGCTGGACGAAGATCATCAACGGATTGCGCGACGATGCCTATGTGCATGCGGTGCGTGAAGATCCGATGCGTGAGGGCCTGCTGTACGCCGCCACGCAGCACGGCGTCTACGTGTCGTTCAACGATGGTGCCGAGTGGGTGGAGCTGAACCCTGGCTTGCCCGACCTGCCGATCGTCGACCTGATCGTCGAAGAAGACGAGCTGGTCATCACGGCCCACGGGCGCAGCTTCTGGATTCTCGACAACATCGCCCCGCTGCGGCAGGCTGAAGCTGGCCTGACCAACGAAGAGCTCGTGCTCTTCGACCCGGCGCCCGGCTACCGTTCGTCTGACGGCATCAACCTGTCGTGGTGGCTCAATGACACGCCTAGCGAGGCGCGTCTCGAGATTGTTGACGGGGCCGGAGAAGTACTGCGCACCTACGAGCCCGCGGTTGAAGGACAGGCGCGCGATCGCTGGCAGGGCCCTGCCCTCCCGGTCGAGCCGGGCTTGAACCGCATCAACTGGGACCTGCGCACCAAGCCCGCCGTGACGTTCCCGGGCATGATTCTCTGGGGCGTACGCACGATGTCGCCCTCCGTGCCGCCGGGTGAGTACACGGTGCGTCTGACGGCCGATGGGCAGGTTGCCGAGACCACGGTTGAGGTGCGTCCGCACCCGTGGATCGACGTCGCACAAGACGATCTGGTCGCTCAGTTCGAGTTCGGCAAGCAGATCCGCGCCAAGGTGAACGAAGCCAACGAAGCGGTCATCGCCGTGCGCCGCATGAAGGTGCAGGTCGAAGAGCGCCTTGCCAGCAGCGATGACGCTGCGCTTCGGGCAGCAGCCGATCGCCTCGTCGATGCGGCCTCAGCTGTCGAGGCCGATATCTACCAGGTGCGCAATCGCTCCAACCAAGATCCGCTGAACTTCCCCATCAAGGTCAACAATCGCCTCGCCAATCTGCTGTCGATGGTTGAGGCGGGAGACGGCCGGCCGGTCAACGGCATGTACGACGTCTTCGACATCATGGTCGAGGAGTTGCAGCGTCACACCGACCGTCTGCAGCAGGTCTGGGACTCCGAGTTGGCTGCGGCCAATCGCGAGCTCTCGCGGCTTGGCCTTGAGGCCATCGATCCGTGGGATGCCTCTACGGTCATCGAGGCCCCTCCCGGCGTGTCATGACCTGAACGCCCCACGCAGGTGGTGAATGCGCCCCGGTCGCCGAGAGCTGGCGATCGGGGCGCTTCACATGTGCGTTCACCCGAACCGTGTGGGCGCTTCAAAGCCGCGGCCGCAGCGCGCCATCGCTCCACCACCCCACCGTGCTACAGCAGCGCGACCGGATCCCGATCGAGGGTGATGCGCACGTCGCCACCCCGCGGCTGAAAGCGCTCCATAAACGCCCGGCAGACCCGCCCAAGATCGGCGGCTCGCTCGCTTCGCAGCAAAAAGTGCCACCGCCAACGTCCGTGCAGACGCTCGATCGGCGCGGGTGCCGGCCCCACCAACTGCACGGCCAACCCACCACTACGGTGAAGTCCGCGTCGCACCCAACGTGCCGCGGCTTCTGCCTGCTCCATCGCGTGGTCCGCGTTGGGGCTGCTGATGACCACATTGGCCAGCCGCTGGTGCGGCGGGTACGGCGGTGCCAACCGCTCCTCGAGCTCACGTCGCGCAAACCCCTCGAAATCGTGGGTGAGGGCGGCCTGCAGCGCATAGTGATCGGGCATCGACGTCTGAATGATCACCTCTCCGCCAAGCACACCGCGACCGGCTCGCCCCGCCACCTGGCTGAGCAGCTGGAAGGTGCGCTCACTCGCACGAAAATCCGGCAGGTGGATGCCGACATCGGCATTGATCACACCGACCAGGGTCACGCGTTCGAAGTCGA
>CAYVPD010000093.1:0-6253 GCA_964453545.1 uncultured Gemmatimonadaceae bacterium | reverse complement strand
CGTCCGAAGTTTGCATAGACCACGGGGCCCGTGACGTCACCCGAACCCGAAAAGGCGTTCCAACCGTTCAACAGATCGGGGTGGCCCGAGAAGCGGTCTTCTTCGAGCGCAGGCTCGCGATTCGAGAGGCGAATGGAGTCGGGGGTGATGATCCACGCCTCGACATCGTCGGTCAGCTGCGGCAGGTAGACGTCGTACGGATGATCTTTGACCTCGAGGCCCGCCTCGGCCATCACGCGCCCCAGATAGCGACCGACCTCGGCCTGCGCGGCTGAGCCCGCGGGGTGCGGATTGGCCGTAATGGTGCGCAAGTGCTCACGGAACGAATCGCTCGACGGAAGCTCAAGAAAGCGCGCCTCGCAGCGGGCCTGTTCGGCCGCACGGCTGGCCGAAAACCCGGTGTAGGGATCGTCTTCTGGAGCCACGGCAGCGCAGGCCCACGCCCCGCCTGAAACGCAAAGCAGCGCTGCAGCGGCAAGAAGTCTCGCGGGGGAGCACAGGAGTGAAGAGGCACGGATCATGTATGCGGTCTCGTCGAGAGGCGTAGGCCCTGGCCGATTGCGAGGGCCCGTCGATTCACTCTGGCAGCCTATTTCACCCGCGAAGCTGCGGCAAGATACGGCATGCCGTGAGCCTGGAGCGGAGTCCGGCCTGGAGTCCGGAGCGCCGCGTGATGTTCAGCCCCCTTCTTTCTTCACAACTGGAGCAACGTCTCATGCGACTCAACGACCGCATCGCCCTGATCACCGGCGCTGCCGGCGGCATCGGGCTCGCTGCAGCCCGCCAATTTCTCGATGCGGGCGCAGCCGGCGTGCATCTCGTCGACCTGCACCCCAATGACCTGGGTCGCGCGACTGATGAACTCGCGCACAGCCATCCCAAGGCCAAGGCTCGCATCGGCTGGACGCCGGCCGATGTGTCGCGCGACGATGACATGGCTCGGGCCGTCGCCGAGGCCGAAGAGCGCTTCGGACGACTCGATATCGCGTTCTTGAATGCGGGCATCGAGGGCGTCGTGAAGCCGCTTGCCGACTACCCTGAAGACGTCTACGACCACGTGCTCGCCGTCAATGTGAAGGGCGTGTGGCTCGGGCTGAAGCATGCGTTCCCCGCACTGCAGCGGGCGGGTGGGGGCAGCGTCGTGATCACGTCGTCGGCGGCCGGCTTGTCAGGTTTCGCCAACATGATGGCCTACGTCACCAGCAAGCATGCGATTGTCGGCAGCATGCGGGTTGCCGCCATCGAGGGCGCTTCCATGGGCATACGGGTCAACTCGATCCACCCCGCCCCGATCGACAACCGCATGATGCGCTCGCTCGAAGAAGGCTTCGCGCCCGGCGCCGCGGCCGATGCCCGCAAGGGCTTCGAACAGCTCGTTCCGCTCGGCCGCTACGGTACCAACGATGAGGTCGCCGCGTTGGCCCTGTTTCTGGCATCAGATGCGGCGTCGTACATCACCGGCGGTGTCTTCACGGTCGACGGCGGGCTGACGGCCGGGTGAGGTCATCCGGCGGACGCGGGGGCGTGGCGCGCGCCCGCTCCGGCCGCAGCTTGGATGCCACCAGAAACACGACAATCGAAAGCACGAGCGTGAGCGCCGAGACCGTCACGCCCTGCGGCAGGGTCAGCCAGCCGGCCCACGCGGCCGTCTCGAGCAGGAGCGTGCCCCCGAGGCCGACGCCGATCGAGGCGAGTGCGCCAGCACGCGAGGCGCCAGGCCAGTTCAGGCCAATGGCGAGGGGCGCCACGAAGGTCGAGGCAAACAGCCCCCATCCGAAGATGCCGAGAAAGGCGACGAGGCTGCTCGAGGCCTGCGCGACGAGCGCGGCCACGAGCGTGATGGCAACCGTCGCAACGCGGCCTGGTGTGAGCTGCGTGCTGGGGTCGCGCCCGAGTACCTGTGGCAAATCATGGGTGAGTGCGGCCGCCCCCACATTCACAAACGAATTCATGGTGCTCATGATGGCGGCCACGACGCCGCTGAAGACGAGGGCAGCAAGCCAGACTGGAGTCTGCTCGAGCACGAACCGGGGCGTGGCGTCATCAGCGCTCACGAGGGGGGCCATCGACCCATCGACCACCAAGGCCTTCACGGCAATCCCCACTCCGAAGAAGAGCAGCGTGCCCAAGATCAGCGCGCCGCTCATCAAAAGCGGATACCACCGCAGCTGCCGCGGGTCTCGCAGCATGTAGAACTTGTGGAGCACGTGCGGCTGCCCGAGCACACCAACGCTGAAGACGAAGAAAAACGACAACGCCGCGAGCGGGTCGAGGTGACCCCAGGGCTCAAGAAACTCTGGATCTGCGGCGGCGATGGTGCGGCTCATGGTCCCAAGCCCTTGCCCAACCTCGAGCACGCGCAGAAAGACGAGCACCGACGCCAGCGCCGTCCACAGTCCCTGCAGTACATCGGTGTAGATGCCGGCGATGATGCCGCCCCCCGCTGCGTAGGCGAGCACGACCAGCGCGCCGATCCAGATCGCCGGGGTGCGACCGACGCCGAAGAGCACGTCGATGGCAAGGCCGAGGGCGAGCACGTTGGTGGCCATGTAGCCGATCACCGCAATCAGCAGCGACGTGGCGGCCCCTCCCCTCACGGCGCGAGACGCAAACCGCACCCCGAGGGCTTCGGGAATCGTGACGACACGGTGCGTATCAGCCATTGCACGCAGCTGTGGCGCCAGCACCCAACCGCTCAGGGCATGGGTGAGCGAGGCGGGCAACACGATGAATAGCGCCCCGAGACCTACGGAGTACACGAGACCCGGCCCGCCGATGAAGGCAAACCCGGACAGTGTGGCGCTGAGTGCCGCCAGAGTGAGTGCCATCAAGCCAATGCCGCCACCGGCACCACGGCCCGCCAGGTAGAAGTCGTCGACCGTGCGCGTGCGATGTGTGGCCCAAAGGCCGATGCCGGCGATGGCGACGAAGTAGAGCAGCCCGACCCCGACGATGACGCCGCGCGCTTCGGTCATCGACGCTCCTGCGACGGCGGGGCAACGTGCTCAAACGTCCACGCATAGACCACGGGCACGATGAGCATGGGCAGCAAGCCGATGCCATACACCACGAGTGCGGCCCCAAGCGGCAGCCCGCCCCAGAGCGCGTCATCGGGCCCGGTGACGGGGGGAACCGACAGCAAGGCCATCAGGGCACCCCCGACGCCCAAGCCGACAAAGGCGAGCACGGCCGCGATCCGCACGTCACGCGCCCGCTCGCCGAGCGCCACCCCCATGAAGGCGGCAAGGCAAAGACCAGTCGCCGCAGCCATAAGCGCACTCGCCCAGCGCGGGGTTGCTGCCCCGACCGATGCTGCCGCAAACGCCGCCGCAAACGCTACGAGCATCATCAGCGCACTGATCAGAAGCAGCGCGAGAGCCGTTCGTCGCACGGGGCCTCCGGAGGTGGGGGAGTCGGGGGGATTTGCCGGGTGAAGACCGAGTGTGCGCCCGGTCCGAGCGCTACACACCGATCGAGGGTTGGCGCACGCCGCTCGTGGGATGGCACGCCGCGGTCACGCTACTGCATTGCTGCTCGCTCCGGAATACCTACCGGCCCGAACCTGTCGTCCCTTTTCCAGGGCTAGGTCGCGCTGCGGCAGGTGGGATCGGGACCGCAGCGCCTGCGACCGACGCCTGCGCCAGCAACAGGAGGGAGTCGGCGCCTGCGGTTCCGACCCTCCCTGCCGCGGCTCGACCTTACCGCTCTTCGACGAGTTCGATCAGCAGCCCGGCCGTGGAGCTGGGGTGCAGGAACGCAATGCGACGCCCGGTCATGCCGACCCGAGGCTCTGCGTCGAGCAGGTCAAACCCGTCGTCGACAAACGCCTGCATCGCAGGCTCGATCTCGGGCACCCGATAGGCAATGTGGTGCAGGTGGGCCGCCCGCTCGGCCACGAGCTTGCCCAGCATCGTGTCGGGGCTCATCGGCTCGAGCAATTCAAACGAACCGATGAAGCAGATGCGCAGCTGCAGGGCCGGCACGTCAAACACCTCGGACGCCAGCGTGCCCATCAGGGCCTCAAACAGGGGGATGGCGGCCTCGATCGAGGGCACGGCAGCCCCGATATGGTCAATCGGATAGGTACGCATGGCAGCTCACAGGGTGGCCGAAAGGGTTACAGAATTCATATCATTACGCTAACCGTAGCAAAACGCACCCCCCCCCGCTTTTCTTGGTCTGACACGCTGGCATGAGCCAAATCCGCATACTCTCGAGCACGCCGGGTCGCATTCGCTGGCAGATTCCGATGCTTCGAGACCGCTCGGCCGCCGCTCAGACGCTGCAAGATGACCTGGAGCGGCATCCGCAGGTGGTTACGGCGCAGGCCAATCCGGTGACCGGCACGCTGCTGCTCACCTTCTCGGCATCCGCATCGGCCGAAGAAGCTGAAGAATGGCTGCAGGCCTCGCTTGAGCGCCTGCCTGAGCTGCCGCCAGAGCCGCAGGTGGGCGGGCGCGGAGAGATTCAGATCGGCAGGGCGTGGGTTGGCTTTCGTCGCTCGCTGGGAGCCGACGACGACGGTGAGCCCGGCACGCGCACTCCGCTGCGCCGGCTGATGGATGATACGTCGCAGTATTCCGGGCTGCGGCAACGAGCGTTGGCCGCCACGCTGGCCGACGGCATCGCCAACGCGCTACCACCGCTGCTCGTGGGCTTGGCCGTGAGCACGGTCTCAAACCCGTCAAAGTCGCTGCTTGGCCGACTCGGATTCACGAGCGTGGCCGGGCGACTGGGTGCACTGACCGTCATCACGGCCGGCTATTGGGTCGGGGCCTCGATGCTCGAGTACTACCGTGAGCGTACGGCCTCTGAGCTGGCCGATCGGGTGCGTCGTGATCTGCGTATTCGGCTGTATGATCACGTGCAGCGCCTCGATGTCGCGACGGTCGAGCAGAAGGGCGCGGGCCACTGGATGGCGGTGATCGACGGCGACCTCGAAGAGGTGCATCGCTTCGTGCGCCACGGCGGCAAGCCGCTTATGGCCATCGGCAGCAATGTGCTGGTCGTCGGCGGCACCTTCTTGACCGTGTCGCCCCTGCTGGGGGCGATTCAGTTGCTCATTATTCCGCCGGTGCTGCTCGCCTCGCAGCGCATGCTGAAACCGCTGCGCGCCAAGGTGATCGCGTCGCGCGACGTCAACGAGCAGCTCTCGGGCATGATCGCAGGCAACCTGACGGGCATCGGCACCGTGGCGAGTTTCGGCGCCGAAGACGAGCAGACCGCTCGCGTCGGCGAGGCAGTGGACCAGCAGGTGGTGGCCTCGCGGGCGGCCAATCACCTCGAGGCCGCCTACGTACCGACGCTGCGCGCCATCATTGGCAGCGGCTTTGTCACCACGGTGACGCTCGGGGCCGCCAAGGTGATCGACGGGTCGATCAGCGTGGCCGGACTCGACACCATGGCCTACGGCCAGCTGCGTCTCATGTCAGCACTGGCCCGCGGCGGTACGGGTGTCGAAGAGTTTCAGCGCACATCGGCCGCGCTCGAGCGCATCTACGCAACCCTGGATACTGCGTCGAACCTCGAGACGGGTACGCGCCGACTCAAGTCGGCCAAGAAGCCGGGTCAGGTCTGCCTCGAAAACGTCACCTTCGGCTACGACCCGAGGGAGCCCGTGATCGACGACCTCAGTCTCACGATCGAGCCCGGGCAGATGGTGGGTGTTGTCGGAGCCAGCGGAGCTGGCAAGAGCACCGTGCTCAAGCTCTTGATGCGCTTTTATGACCCGCAAAACGGGTCGGTGTCGATTGATGGCATCGATGTGCGCGATCTGCAGCTGCCTAGCCTGCGCCAGGCGTTGTCAGTGGTACCGCAAGAGATCACGCTGTTCAGTGGCACCATTCGCGAAAACATCGCGCTGGGGCGGCCGAACGCCTCGTTCACCGACATCGTGGCGGCAGCCGAGGCGGCCCGAGCCCACGAATTCATTGCTGCGTTGCCCGAGGGCTATGAAACACGGCTGGGCTTTGGCGGACTCACGCTTTCGGGTGGGCAGCGCCAACGCATCGCCATCGCTCGGGCGCTCGTGGCCGACCGGCCCTACCTGCTCTTCGACGAGGCAACGTCATCACTCGATCACGTCACCGAGGCCGCCATTCAGCGCTCGCTGCAAGAGCTGCGCGGTGACAAGACCGTGCTCATCATCGCCCACCGTCTCTCCACGGTTCGCAATGCTGACGTGATTTACGTCATGGAAGAGGGGCACATGATCGAGCAGGGCACGCACGCGCAGTTGGTGGCTCAAGGGGGT
>CAYVPD010000092.1:0-6274 GCA_964453545.1 uncultured Gemmatimonadaceae bacterium | reverse complement strand
CTGCGGCGCCCCTGCGGCCGACCGAACCGCGCGCGTTGATGTGGTCGAGGCCACCATCCACCAGATGCAGGCGGCTCTGGCGGACGGCAGTGTGACGTCGCGCGAGCTGGTTGAAGCGCACCTGATGCGCATTGCGCTCTATGAAGAAGACGTGAATGCCGTCATTACGGTGAATCCGCGCGCGCTCGAGATTGCCGACTCGCTCGACCGCGAGCGGGCCTCGGGGCTGGTGCGTGGGCCGCTACACGGCATTCCAGTGGCGCTCAAAGACAACATTCACACGACCCACATGCCGACGACTGGCGGTGCGCTCGCGTTTGAGGGCTACACGCCGCCGTATGCCGCGACGCTTACGACGAATCTTGAGCAGGCGGGCGCGATCATCATCGCCAAGACGGTGCTCACCGAGCTCGCCAACTTCATGGCGTCGGGCATGCCGACCAACTACAGCGCAGTGGCAGGCTACGGGCGCAATCCGTATGACCCGCGGCGCGATCCGAGGGAGGGCCGGAATGACGGGCGCCCGGTGCTGGCCACGGGGGGGTCAAGTTCGGGGATCGGCACGGCGATGAGCTTTTGGGCCGGCAACGTCGGCACCGAGACCTCGGGCTCAATCTTGTCGCCCTCGAACCAGAACATGCTTGTGGGCATCAAGCCGACCGTGGGGCGCATCAGCCGCTATGGCGTGATCCCGATCACGGCCGATCAAGATACGCCTGGACCCATGACGCGCACGGTCACTGACGCTGCGATCATGATGGGGGTGCTCGAGGGTACGGCGCCCGACCCCAATGACCCGGCGACGCAGACGTGCACGCCGCCTGAGGGTGGCGATTACACGCGCTTCTTGAATGCTTCGGGGTTGCAGGGAGCGCGCATCGGCATTCCCAGAGCCAACTACTATGACGCGGTGCAGGCGCCCGGGTCGGACCGGGCTCGCGGAGGGCTGGGGGATGAGGCGCGGGCGATGATGGACAGTGTGATCGCGATCTTGAAGGAGCAGGGGGCTGAGATCGTGGACCCGGCGGATATTCCGAGTGTCATCGACCCGCTTCCCAACAATAACTTGCTCGTCAACGGTCAGAGCATGGTGCTCGACTACGGCATGAAGCGCGACTTCAATCTCTGGCTCGAGTCTCTGGGCGGCTCAGCCCCGGTGCGCTCGCTGACGGAACTGCGGGAGTGGAATCTCGCACACCGCTCCGCCGGCTCGATGAAGTATGAGCAGGCGCGTCTTGATATCGCCGATGCATTGGATTTGGAGGGCGATCGGGCGGCCTATGAGGCCGATCGCGCGCGTGACCTGCGGCTCAACGGCGAACACGGCATCGACGAGGTGATCGAGGCGCTCGAGCTCGATGCGTTGCTGTTTCCGGGAACGAGCAGTGCTGGGTTGGCCGCGCGGCCGGGGTATCCGACGGTGATCGTGCCGTTTGGTTTTGTGCCCAATGCCAATGGGCCCGATTTCCCTGAAGGCTTTGAGCCGCGGCCGGCGCCGTTTGGCGTGGGCTTCACGGGCCAGGCCTGCAGCGAGCCGCGTCTGATCGAGCTGGCCTATGCGTTTGAGCAGGTGACGAAGCGCAGGGTACCGCCGGCATTCTGAGGCTCACGGGGGTAAGAAGGCCGGCTGGATGGGTGCAGCCATGCTCACAGGGCAAAATCGCCTGGACCTCGTGTCTCAGCCTCGTGTATTTTGATAGGCAGCGTTGCTGCACGGCTTTTTGAAAGAAGTCTCCGGGGGCGTCACGGTTTCGACGTGTTCGGTGCATCCAGGGTAGCGTGCCGAGGTCCCGATACCTCGTAAAACATCGGAAAACGTTATAACTGCCAACGATAACCTGGCTCTGGCTGCGTAAGTTTTCTTGCGCGCCCGTCTGCTGAGCAGCCCGCCTGAGGCGGCTCTTCAGACGACGACAATTCAGGCTGGCGATTCGGTCGGGTCACTTGATCGGTCGCGAGAAACCAAGGTGACTGGCTTCGCTTCGGTTGTGTGCCGACCGGGCGGTAGCGAGATCAACGGCGCTCTACGCACGTAGAAGCTCTCGAGAATCCCTTCGCGGACGCGGGTTCGACTCCCGCCGCCTCCACTCACGGCCTCATCGGGTACGCCCCGATGGGGCCGTTTTTGTTCTAGGGCGAGTTGTGCTTTCGATGCTCAGAGACCATGGTGGGTCTATGAAACCTTCTCATAATCCCAATGGTGCGGCGTCAGACCGAGGCGCGACCTTGTCGAGTCGTGCAGGAGCTGATCGGGAGATTGACGAGCCTCAGGGGTGTCACTCGCCAGAGCAGCTGGCCGAGTTCTCAGCCGCCGAGACGCCCTCAGATCCGTCGGGGCTCGCCGTCAAAGCGTTGCTGGAAGAGCGCGAGAAGGGCCGCTGACGGCCCCACCGCCAGCCCTACTCAAACCCCTCGTACGCCGCCGCGAGGTCGTCTTTCGAGAGGACCTTGAAGGCGACGTGGGTTTCGGTACGCTCCAGTCCTGGCACCTTGGAGATACGACCAGTCACGACCGCACTGATGGCGTCGAAGTCTGCGACGCGAACCATCGCGACCAGATCCCATTCGCCGGTGACCGAATAGACCTCTGACACGCCGTCGAAGCTCACAATGGCGCGTGCGGCGTCGTCAACTACTCGGGTGCGCAACGAATCATGACCATGGCCACGAACATCGAGCCGACTCCAGCAGGGGGATTTCATGAGTGAATTTGAACCTTTCGAGCATAGCTGAGCGCCAAGTCCGGCGCCATAAAGCCCCTAGCGACTGAAACGCCGGGCCGTCTCGGCGGCGTATTCTTCGTCGCTCATCTCGCGGCCCATGGCGACCCACTCTTCATCGCTCATCGCTTCTCGGGCCTCGACGGCGGGGCGGGCGTTGTCGGAGACGAACCAGCGCAGTCGTTCCTGGGGGTCGGCTAGCGCCTGCTCGATCACGTGCGCCACGGCTTCAGGCGGAGCGGCGTGCTGCTGTCCGGTGCGAAAGAGCTCGACACGTCGCTGCACGAGCTGTGCATAGGGGCCGTCAAGCGAGCCTTCGGGCACGGTGATGGCCTTGTCCAAGATCGGCGTGTTGATGAAGCCGGGCTCGATGAGCACCACGCGAATGCCAAAGCGCACCACCTCTTGGGCCAGCGCTTCGGTCAGCGCCTCGACGGCGAATTTACTGGCGCAGTAGTGCCCCTGAACCGCCGAGGCGATGCGCCCGGCGACGCTGCCAACATTGACGATGGCCCCAGCTCGCCGCTCCCGCATCGACGGGAGCACGGCCTGGGTCACGCGGGTGAGCCCGGTCACATTGGTCGCCAGCGTGTCTTCGAGCCAAGAGATCGGGGTCTCTTCCATCGTGCCCAGCCATGCGACCCCAGCATTGTTGATCAGCACATCGATAGGCTGCGCGCCGGCGTCAGTGCCGGTCGCCACGGCCTGGGCAACGGAGCCGGCATCGGTCACATCCATGGCCAGCAGGCGCAGATCGAGCCCTTCAGAATCGGCGGCATCACGCAGCACCGCGCCGTCACGGTCAGGATTGCGAAGGCTCGCCGTGACCGTGTGGCCCTGGCGAGCAAAGTGCAGGGCGAGGGCACGGCCAATGCCGCTCGAGGTGCCGGTGATGAAATAGTGAGCCATAGTTGCGGTTCTTGGTCGTGATCTTGGGTCTCGGTTTCGTGACAGACCTTCAATGCACCGAAGGAAGTCCTACTTTTGCATGCGGAAGACCGAATTGTACATCGATCCGAGGCAACCCCGTACCCGATGACGCTCTTACTGAGATCTCGACTCACACCCGTTCTTGCTGGCATGGCCGTGTTTGCGGTCATGGCGTGCAGCGGCGGTTCGGGCGACGGCCCGGTCGCGCCCCCGACCAATCCCCCGGTGGAGCCGCCACCCCCTGCGCCGACCGATACACCCATTGCGGTGCCCGCGCAGGGCGACGCGGCAACCTTTGACGTGGCCACCTGGAACATCGAGTGGTTCGGTGACACGGGAAATGGCCCGCAAGACGAGACCAAGCAGCTCAATCGGGTGCGTGATGTCATTCGCGGAGCGCAGATCGAGCTCTGGGGCGTGCAAGAGGTTACGGGTGCCGCGCACTTCGCACGGTTGCTCGACTCGCTGGCCGGCTATCGAGGCTTGCTCGCCAACGAGTCGTCGGTCGAAAACGGCCCGAACTTCTACTCTGACTTCAACAACAATGAGCAGAAGGTCGGGCTGATCTATCAGTCTGAGGCTGTGGAGGTTGTGTCAGCCCGCATCATTTTGACCGCAGAAGACTACGCATTTGCGGGGCGCCCTCCGCTTGAGGTGCAGATTCGGGCGAGCGTCGGCGGGCAGAGCGTCGAGGGTGTCGTAATCGTGCTCCACGCCAAGGCGGGGGCTGATCTCGCATCATGGCAGCGGCGGTCTGACGGAGCCGCAGCTCTCAAGGGCTACCTCGACGAAACGTGGCCCGAAGACGCGGTCTGGGTGATCGGCGACTTCAACGATGATCTCGACAGTTCAATTGCCAGCGGACAGTCTTCGCCTTACAGCCCGTTTCTCACCGACTCTGATGCCTGGGTTTTTGTCACCGAAGCGCTGACCGAGGCGGGGGAATCGTCGACGACAGGCTATGACGACATGATCGATCATCAGCTGGTGAGCGATGAAGTGCATGCAGGGTACGTCGACGGCTCGGTCAAAGCGTTCAAGCTCGATGATCTGATCGCGCGGTATGACGACGCGACGAGCGACCATTATCCGATTATCGCCCGGTATCGGCTGCCCGACATCCCCCGAAAGTGAGGGGTTGGAGCCTGGCCCCAAGCGCTGAAAAGCCCGGCTGAGAGGGAACTTTGAGGCCTCTGCGGAGCACTGCAGAGCCATGATTACCCAATCGCGCCTTTGGGCGCTCGGGCCGGCCGTAGCGCTGCTTGCCTCATGCTCGCTGGCCCCCGAGCCCGCGGCTGTGGCGCCCGTCGACGATGTGCCTGCGGCCTTTTCTGCGCCGGGCACGCCAGGAGAGCACGAGCCGCTTGAATGGTGGCGCGAGTTTGACGATCCGACCCTCGACCGACTGCTCGACAGTGCGCTCGTGGGCAACCTCGACCTCGCTGAGGCGGTGGGCCGCGTGCAAGAGGCGCGGGCAACGGCGGGTGTAGCACTCGCTGACTTGCTCCCGCAACTATCGACCACGGCCGATGTGTCGCGCACGAGCAACCCCAACAACGCCGGCTTCGCCTTGCAGATGGGCGAATTGCTAGCCGCTCTTCGCGGCGATACGGCCTCGACGGGCGACGGCGACAGCAGCGGGGGTGACGGAGCTGATGGCGATAGCAGCGATGGTCCTCCGTCCCGGTTTTCGGTGGCCAACTACAACGTTTCGGCAGGGTTGAGCTGGGAGCTCGACTTCTGGGGCCGGGCCCGCAACGATCGGGCGGCCGCGGTCGCCGACCTGCTGGCTTCGGAGTCTGACCTGCATGCGGCGCGACTCAGCGTGCTGGCCGAGACGATCACGGCCTACTTCGACTGGGTCGACCTGCGGCAGCGCCTGGACGTCACCGAAGATCTCGTTGGGGTGCTGCGGGAGCGAGCGGCGCTGACGGAGACGCGCTACGACCGCGGTCTCGTGGGCTCCTTTGAGCTCTACCAGATTCGCCAGGAGCTCCAGAGTGCTGAGGCGGGGTTGCCGCAACTGCGCGTGCAGTTTGCTGACGTCGAGCGTCGCTTGGCGTTGCTCACGGGGAGGCATCTGCAGGCGCTGCGTCTGCTGCTCGACGGGCCGGCCAAGCTGGCGATTGCGTCGGCGCCGATTGCTGCGGGGGTGCCGAGTGATGTGCTGGTCCAGCGGCCCGATGTCTGGGCTGCGGGACTGCGCTTCGAAGCGGCACGACGCAGGGTGGGTGCGCGCCGGGCCAATCTTCTGCCGGAGCTGACGCTGTCGGGCACGGTGGGGCTTCAGTCGGCTGATGCGGGCACGCTGTTTCGCATCGACCAGTGGTTCTCCAACCTCGCAGCTGGGCTGACCGCACCCCTGTTTCAGGGCGGACGTCTGCGGGCCAACCTGTCGGCGGCCGAGGCGCGCTATGCGCAGCAACTCGCCGTCTACGCGCGCACTGTGCTGACCGCGATCGGTGAGGCCGAGCTCGCGCTCACGCGTATGGATCAAGAGACGGCCCGATCCCAGCAGATCGGCGATCAGCTTGAGGCCGCGCGGGCGGCCGCTGAGTTGCAGGCCGAGCGGTACGCCGCAGGTGTGGCGCAGTATCCGGAATACCTCGACGCGCTGCGCAACC
>CAYVPD010000091.1:0-6295 GCA_964453545.1 uncultured Gemmatimonadaceae bacterium | reverse complement strand
GGCGGTCAATCGAGTCGAACCACCCCCGCTCATCAAGAATCTCGAGCTTGCGGTCCAGCAGATCCAAGGCTCGATCCAGCTGCATCCGCAGGGCGTCGGGGCCCTGGCCTCGCACCAGCGTATCGGGATCTTCGCCTTCGGGCAGGGTCGCAACCGACGGGTGCAAGCCGTGCGCGAGCAGCACATCACCGGCGCGGAAGGTGGCTTTGAGACCCGCCGAGTCGCAGTCGAAGAGAAGCACCACGCGCTGCGTGTAGCGCTTCAGCAGCTGCGCATGCTCAGGCGTAAGGGCGGTACCCAAGGTGGCGACGACATTTTCGAAGCCGGCCGCTGCGAGCGAGACGAGGTCCATGTACCCTTCGACGACCAGTGCCGCACCCTCACGACGGATCGCGTGGCGCGAGCGCTGGAGACCGTACAGCACATCACTCTTGTGATAGAGCACGGTCTCGGGTGAGTTCAGATACTTGGGCTTGCCATCACCCACAATGCGGCCGCCAAATGCGACAATTCGCCCGCCAACATCGTGAATGGGGAACACGATGCGGCCCCGAAAACGGTCGTAGGGCTCATCGGAGTTCTCGCTGGTCGTCAGCAGCCCCGTCGCCAGAAGAACCTCGTCGGTGATGCCGTGCGTCGCGGCGGCCTCGCGCAGTCGGCGCCAATCATCGGGCGCCCAGCCCAGCTCAAAGGCCTCGACAGTTTCGTCGCCGATGCCGCGCTGGGTGAGATAAGCACGCGCCACCTCACCCACGGACGGGTCAGCGAGCTGCCGCCGAAACCAGTCGGCGGCAAAGGCATTGGCCTCGACGAGCGGACGCAGCGGGTCTTCTTCTTCGCGCTCACGCCGCACCTCGCGAACCTCGACACCGCTACGCCCGGCGACGTACTTGACCGCCTCGACGAAATCGAGCCCGGCCTTCTTCATGACAAACGAGAAGACGTCGCCCGACTCGGCACACCCGAAGCACTTGTAGAAGCCCTTGTCGGGCACCACGTAAAACGAGGGCGTGCGCTCTTCATGGAAGGGGCAGTTGGCCTTGTACTCACGCCCGGCCTTTTTGAGGGGAACGAACTCGCCGATGATGTCGACGATGTCGGCGCGCGCTCGAACTTCGTCGACCTGATCGTCGGGAATCATGCCGCCCCCCTCAGCCGCACGACCGTCACCCCGGCACCGCCCTCTCCGGCGAGCCCGTGCCGAAAGGCCTCGACTCGCGTATCGCCCTCAAGCAGCTCTCGCACCCGCTCCCTCACAGCCCCGGTGCCCTTGCCGTGAATTACACGAAGCTCGCCCAGCTCGCCCAGCACTGCGGCGTCGAGGGCGCGCACCAGCTCAAGGTCAACCTCGTCAACGCGCAGGCCGCGCAGATCTACCTCAGTGCGCGCATCGGGCATCGCATCGAACCAGTTCGACGACGGCGCCGCCTCGCGCCGGTCACGGGCCTTCGCGCCTCGGGTGACGGGGGCGAGCATCTCCAGGTCTGCGACACGAGCTTCGAGACGCAGAGCGCCGACTTCGACCACCGCACGATCGTCGCGCAACTCGACCACAGTACCCTTGCCGCTGTTCGAGCCGGTGAGCCTCACCCGGCTGCCGACTTCGATCGCTGCGCCCCGCGTCGTCACCGCTCCTTGCGATGCGGCCGCTGACTTCGAGGGTCGCTTGTGCTTCTGGCGCGATGCGGCCTCTTCAACCTTGCGCCGGGCCGCCCTGACAGCCTCGTCGAGCTTTTCGGCCGTGGCCTCGCGCACCTCACGAACCGCCGCCTCAACCTGTTCCCGGGCGTTGAGCAACAGTTGACGGGCCTGATCACGGGCCCGCTGCTCGGCGCTGCGCTCACGATCCCGCAAGCGCTGCTCCCGGTCGCGCAGGTCGGTGCGCAGGCGGTCGACCTCAGCCTCGAGGGCTACGGTGTTCTGCAGGCGCTCGCGGCTCTCGCGCTCCTGTACTTCGAGGCGTTCGAGCAGAGCCTCGAGAGAGGCCGCCCCCTCGTCGACCAGCGACTCGGCACGTTCCAGCAGGTCTTGCTCGAACCCGAGCCGGCGCGCGATCGCCAGACCATAACTGCGTCCGGGGCGGCCTTTGACCAACCGATAGGTCGGCTCAAGACGGTGCGCATCAAACTCCAGAGATGCGTTGACGATGCCGCTGCCCGCCGTATCGAGCACCTTCAATGCCCCGAGGTGAGAGGTGGCAATCGTGAGCGCACCTCGCGCCGTCAATCGCTCAAGAATCGCGCGCGCCAAGGCGGCACCTTCGACCGGATCGGTACCCGTGCCCATCTCGTCAATCAGCACCAGCGCCGCGCGGTCGGCCGACGTCACGATCGCGTTGAGGTTTTCGAGATGGGCGCTGAACGTCGACAGGCTCTCGGCAATGGATTGTCCGTCGCCGATGTCGGCAAACACGTCGCCAAAGACCGGCAGGCGCGTACCTGGCCCGGTCGGGGGCACGATGCCGCTCTGCGTCAGCAGCGAGAGCAGACCTACGGCCTTGAGAAAGACACTCTTACCGCCGGTGTTGGGGCCGGACACCACGAGCGTGCGCTCGTCGCCGTCAAGCTCGAGATCGTAGGGCACCACGGTGGCGATGTCAGCGCGTCCGAGAAGCAGCGGATGCCGGGCTCGCACGAGGCGCAGAGACGCCTCGCCCGCCGGTACGACCTCGGGCACGTGGCCGTGCCAGGCCAGGGCCGTGCGGGCCCGCGCATGCAGCGTGTCGAAATCGACCAGCGCATCAAAGGCTCCATGCATGTCGGGCACATCAGGGCGCAGATCGTCGGAGATCGTGCGCAGAATGCGCTGGATCTCCCGCGCTTCGTCGCGCTCAAGCGACCGCAGCTCATTCATCAGCTCGACTGCCACCGGCGGCTCGACGAAGATCGTGGCGCCCGTACCCGACTCGTCGTGGACGATGCCGCCGACCTCGCCGCGCCCTTCACGTCGCAGCGGAATGACGTAGCGGCCCTCGCGCACCGTGACCGACGCATCGGCCACACGAAACCGCTCGGGCAATTCGGCCACGTAGGCGTCGAGACGCCGCACGATACGCTGGTGCGCCGCGCGCAATTTTGCGCGCAGCGCCTGGAGCTCGCGCGAGGCGGAATCGAGCACCGATCCGTCGGCATCGACGGTGCGGTTGATGCGGGTCTCAAGCTCGGGGCGAGCGATCAGGCGCTCGGCGAGTCGGCGCAGAGCCGGGTGGTCGTCGCCGGTACGCCGAGCGAGGTCTGACGCGAGGCTGCGTGATGCGGTGATCAGTAGGCCGATCGCGTGGAGCTCGCGAGGGTCGACGACGGCGCCGGGTGCGGCCAGGCGGCCCAGTGTCGCCGCCACGTCGGTGAAGGTCGGTAAGCCCCACGACGGAGCGGCCTCGATGAACAGCATCGTCTGGCGAACCCGCTCCAACTCCGATGTGATGCTGGCGACGTCAACCGAAGGGCTGCGCGCCAACAGGGCGGCCCGACCTGGCGTTGACGATGCACGTTCGGCGACCCGCGCCAAGGCCCGATCGAAATCGAGAACCTGCAGCGCGTGGCTGTTCATGATGCGTGGTGCCGACGGTTCAAGCGCCCAGCTCCTCCCGCACGAGCCGGTTGGCCTCGCGGCCATCGAAGCGGCCCTGAATGCGAGGCATCATGCGGCCCATGAGGGCTCCCATCTGGTCGACCCCCTCAGCGATCAATCCGCGAATCAGGGCCCTGACCTCGTCTTCAGAGAGCTGCTCCGGCAGATAGGTCTGCAGAATCTCGGCCTGCGCTTCTTCTCGCTCGGCGAGCTCCGCCCGACCTCCGCTGCGCATCTGATCGGCGGCTTCACGTCGCTGCTTGATGGCCCGCCCGACGGTCTGAATCACTTCATCGTCGTGCAGCTCCGCCCGGAGTTCGATCTCCCGGTTACGCAGGTCGCTTAGCAGCGTGCCAAGCACCAAGGTGCGCTCGCGGTCCTGCGCACGACGGGCCTTGGCCAGATCGGCCTGAATGCGCGACTTCAGATCAGACGACACATCGCCTCCGTGGGGTGAGAGTGAGCCAAAGCTATCGGGCGCGGGGCAGCGGATCAACGGCGAAATTCTGCGACAGCCAAGCGTTGGCGCGAAGATCCATGACGAAGTCCCGTTCTTGCATGGGATTCTGCGCTAAGCCCACGCATGATGCCGAGAAGCCCCCTCCCTTCCACACTCGGAGAGCTTTATGGAACGCACCTTGGGTCACGTCTATCGAATGGCAAGCCGTCGCCTGCTGCCCGTCGTCTCGGTGCAACGCCTTTTGCACGCTTCACGACACGAAGGTCCTCTGCTCACCGTCGACGCCGTGGAGCGCGAGGTCGCTCAGGCACCCGATCGATTGCGGCTACTTCGCCCCTGGTCGGGGGTGCTGGCGGCCCTTGAGCCGTACGAAGGCGCGGCGATCCGGCCGCGCGCTCCATGGGAGCTGTTTCCTGAAGCCTACCAACAGCGCGCCCGTGCTCGCCGGCGGACATCGACGTCGCAGCCGTCGCAACTGCAGCCCCTAATGGTCGGGCGCGAAGCACGTTCCGAAACTCCGGCGTCGCGGCGAGCCAACGAGGTAGCTGGAGGCCAGTCTGGAGGCCACTCTGGAGGCCCGCCTGTGACCGGTGGCTTCGTCGTCGCCTTCGCGGGCTGTGAAGCGGTTGATGCGGTGCCCCGGTGGAGTCCGACGGGCTCAGATACTGACCCGACCCGAACGCTTCTGGGGCACGTTTCCTACGGCATCACCTGCCTGGGCATGCGGCTATGGACCGCCTCAGCCCGCGATCGTGCACGTTGGCTCGAGATGCTCGAAGAGGCGGAGCGACTTCAGGCGTGAAGGCCGGTGCCCACACCCTGCACAGCTGGCCTGCGGCCGAAGAGCAGGCTGCACCACTCGCCGTCGTCATCGCGCGCGGTCAGCGTGAGCCCCAAGGCCTCGGCTGCCGAACGCATCACATCGGCCTCAGTCTGGAGAATGCCGCTCAGCAGGAGCCATCCTCCAGGCCGTGTCGCCGCATGCAGTCCATCGAGCAGCGGCAGGAGAAACCCGGTTTCGATGTTCGCGATGACCCCGTCGTGCGGTCCGAGTGCGGCGAGATCAGCCGCATCGACCCGCGCCTGTCGCACCCGAACCTGGGTCGCAACGCCGTTGCGCTCCACATTTTCGATCGCCGTAGGGATCGCGAGCTCGTCCATCTCGATCGCCTCGACCTCGCGCGCACCCAGCAGGGCAGCGGCGATCGACAGCACGGCCGAACCCGCGCCCACATCAAGCAGGCGGCTGTCCGGCTCGACACAGGTCTCCAGCACACGCAGGCACCCGCGCGTCGTGCCGTGCTCCGCATTTCCGAAGGCCATGCCGGGATCCAGCGTAAGCACCCGATCGCCGGGCTTCACTTCGGGCTCGATCCATGTCGGTGTGACGACGAACCGGGCACCGATGCGCCGCGCATCAAGTCCGCGCTTCCACAATTCGGCCCAGTCGCCGTGCTCCTGCCAGGCGGCCTCGATGCTCACGTGCTCGCCACCGAACCAGAGCGAGGCCCGCAGGCGTGCGCCGATCTGCTGCAGCACATCTTCTGGCTCGCCGGCGTCAGCAAGCGCAAGCGCCTGCGCTTCGGGAAGGTGCGTTACCAGCCAACCGTCTTCTTCGTGCACGGCGCGTCCACCGAAGTCGACCAGAGCATCGGCGAGGAGTGCCTGCGCCGAGTCATCATCAACTTCGGTGTCACTATCGAGAGGCTCTCCCCCAGCCTGATCGGTCGGTTGCACCCGCAGTGTCAGCCATCGCTCAGGAAGCGTCATCGACCTGAAAAGGCCTCCCGCACCCGCGACCAAAAGCCCTTGTCATCATTTCGCTCAACGCGCTCAGGAGCCTCGTCTTCAAGCTCCGCCAGCTCATTGAACAGACGGCGCTGTTCGTCAGAGAGCGACTGCGGTGTGTAGACCAGCACTCGGACCAGCAGATCGCCGCGCCCACGTCCTTGCAGTTCAGGCAGCCCCTGCCCACGAAGGCGCATTACAGTGCCACTCTGAATGCCCGCCGGCACGGTCAGCTTCACTCGGCTGTCGACGGTCGCGACCTGGACATCAGCCCCGAGTACTGCCTGAGAAAACGTAATCGGCTTCTCGGTGAGCAGATCGGCCTCGTCGCGCACGAACCGGGGGTCGTCTTCGACCTCGATCAGCACGAGCACGTCTCCCCGCGGTCCTCCTTGGGGCCCCACGCTGCCCTCTCCACGCAACGTGATGTAGTTCTCGCTGCTGACACCCGGAGGCACCTCGACCGTGACCTCGCGC
>CAYVPD010000090.1:0-6307 GCA_964453545.1 uncultured Gemmatimonadaceae bacterium | reverse complement strand
CAGCCCTGCGGTCCCTCACCCGCACGACAAGCGCGGGTCCCACCAGATACAGCGTGCTCGACGCCAACCAAGCCGGGCGAAACGTCCATCCCAACGCATCTTCCAGCAACCACGCCGTCAGGGCACCGGCCACAAGAGCCACCAGCGCCGCCAACAGCAGCAGAACGAGCTCCAGCCATCCGAGACGACGCACCGCCCGCGCCGTCACCTCACGCGCTGCGCCGTCGAGCCCAGTCACGGCCCCTTGGGCGCCTGAAGTGCCTGAAGCACCATGAGCGCCTGCAATGACTCCGTGCGCTCCTCACCGCTGGCCATGCTGCGCACGACCGCTTCTCCACGGGCAACCTCATCAGGGCCCAGCACGATCGCCTCTCGTGCCCCCTCAGTCTCGGCGGCCTTGAACTGCTTGCGTACCGCCTGCGCCCGCAGCGCATAGGTGACCGAGTGTCCGTGAGCCCGCAGGGCATGTGCGAGTTGGCGCGCCAGGGCGCGGGTCTCCTCGCCTACGCTGATGATGAAAAAATCGACCTGACGTGCCACGTCAGGGAGCAGCCCGCGGTCGCGCAGCAGCTCTGTCAGCACCACGTCGCCCATGCCGAAGCCCACGGCCCCGAGGGGCTCACCCCCAACCAGCTCCAGCAGCCGATCGTAGCGCCCGCCACCGCAGATCGCTCGAAGCTCCCCTTGCACATCAAAAAGTTCGAAGACGATGCCCGTGTAATAGGCCAAGCCGCGCACGATCGTGAGATCAAACGCGACAAAGTCGCCCAACCCCATGTCCCCGAGCATGGCCAGATAGGCCCGCATGCGCTCGAGCGCCTCGGCGACGGCCTCGTCGTCACCAAACCGACGCTGGATCGCCTCGAGTCCCGGCTCGTCAAAGAGGCCGAGAATCGCGTCGGCCCCCGCCGCATCGAGACCGGCTTCGGTCTGCAGGCGTTCACGGGAGCGGGCCCGGTCTTCTCTCTCGAGCTTGTCGATCACACCGTAGGCGGCCAGCAGATGGGCATCGTCGACACCGGCGCTCTTCAGCAGCGCAGCGAGCAGGCGGCGATCTGACACCCGCGCGCGAAAATCGTCGGCCGTGAGCCCGAACTCCCGCAGCGCATCAATGGCCACAGCAAGCACCTCAGCATCAGCAGCGACATCGTCTTCACCGACGATGTCGACATTCCACTGAAAATGCTCGCGCAAACGGCCGCGCTGCTGGCGCTCGTAGCGAAACAGCTGCGGCATAGAAAACCAGCGAATGGGCTTCGGCATGCCCCGGCTTCGCTCGCCAAGCATGCGAGCGAGCGACGGCGTCATCTCGGGCCGCAGCGAGATTTCGCGCCCGCCCTTGTCGACGAAGTTGTAGAGCTGGCCAACAATTTCGGGGCCGCTCTTTTCGATGTAGAGCTCAAGGGGCTCCAAAGGCGGCCCATCGTATTGCTCAAACCCGTAGCGCGTCGCGACCCGCCGCCACGTCTCGAAAATGTGCGAGCGCACGGCGAGATCGGCAGGTGCGAAGTCGCGAAACCCCGGAAGTCGTTGAAATTCGTTGGATGCCATGGTCGCGAAAGCTATGCCGGGCCCGGTTCGAACGGAACCCGGTCGAGGGCGATCAGCGCGTCGCCGACCGTGTGGCACGACCCGGTCACGATGACGCTTCCTCCCAAGGCCGCAGCGGCGCGGGCCCGTTCGAGTGCACGCCCGAAGTCGGGCTCAACCGTCACGGCAGCTTCTTGCCCGGCATCGTTTGACGTCAGATGCGGGCGCACCGTGGCCAGCACCTCGTCAGGATCCCAGCGACGACCCTCGGGGGCCGAGGGTGGCTGGGTCAGCACGGCCTGCTGCATGCGCGAAAGGAGCGGTGGCAGCATCAGGTGCCAGTCTTTGTCACCAAGCACCCCGACCACCGCCACGTGCGGTTTGGGGAGTTCAAGCCGGTCGAGCACAGCAACGAGCGATTCGATACCCGCGGTGTTGTGCGCAACATCAAGAAGCCAGGTGCGGCCATCGACGACCTCAAGCTGGTCACGCCCCGGCCATTGAACTGCGGCCACTCCAGCCCGCACAGCATCAGCCGACGGGCGCAATTCAGGCGGCAGAAGCCCGACGAGCGAGACGGCCAGCGCCGCGTTGGCCGCCTGATGCCGACCGAGAAGAGGCGTGGTGAGGGCAAGGCGCCCCCAAGCGGCCGTCTCGAGCACGAAGCTGGTATGGTCGCGGCCCAATTCGACGTCGTGGAGATCACGCTGCGGATCGAGCGTGTACAGCGCGGTGCCGACGCGCTCTGCAGCCTGCTCAAACACGGCAAGCTGGGCCGGGGCGGTCTCGGCGGTCACGACGGGCACGCCAGGTTTGAAGATGCCGGCCTTCTCGCGGGCGATCTCGGGCAGAGATTCACCCAAAAACTCAGCATGATCACGCTGCACGTTGGTCAACGCACAGGCCAGCGGCTGCAGCACGTTTGTCGCATCAAGGCGTCCTCCAAGCCCGACCTCGATCACCTGCACCTCAGCCCCCTCGCGATCAAAGGCGTGGAAGGCCAGAAGCGTCGTCGCCTCGAAAAACGTGAGACCGTGGGCCACGACCACATCTGAGATCTCGGCGGCCAGCTCAAGGAGTCGTGCCTCGGACAGCGGGCGCCCACCGACCAGAAAACGCTCGGTCACCGAACAGAGATGGGGTGACGTGTAGAGCGCCGTTCGACGCCCCGATGCCTGAAGGATCGAGGCCGTCGTCGATGCCACACTGCCCTTGCCGTTGGTCCCACCGATATGCACGGCCGGAATCTTGAGGTGCGGATCGCCCAGCGCCGAAAGCGCTGCGGTCATGCGGTCCAGCCCGAAGTGCACCCCGGTCGCAAGCCGAGGAAAGAGTCGCGCGAAGAGCGGATCTGAAATGGGGTGCTCCAACCGCTCCGGTACCGGGTTGGTCGTACTCACCCGCTCCCTTTCACGCTTGTCGCGATCCCCGACTCGACCCCCTGCCAGTCATTGGCAAAGTGGCGAAGCAGCTGTGCCAGTGTGCCTTTCAGGCGCCGACGATCGACGATGCGATCGACCATGCCATGCTCCAGCAGGAATTCGGAGCGCTGGAAGCCCTCAGGGAGCTCTTGGCGAATGGTCTCTTCGATGACTCGCTGACCCGCAAACCCGATGAGCGCACCGGGCTCGGCCAGGTGAATGTCACCCAGCATCGCATACGACGCGGTCACACCGCCCGTCGTCGGATCGGTGAGAATCGAGACGTAGGGCACTCCGGCCTCATGAAGCTCTGCGAGCGCAACCGACGTCTTGGCCATCTGCATGAGCGAGAGAATGCCCTCCATCATGCGCGCACCGCCCGAGGCCGACAGCACGATGAGCGGACGCCGATCCTGCAGGGCCCGGCGGGCTGCCCGGGCGATCTTCTCACCCACCACTGATCCCATGGACCCACCGATGAAGCGAAAGTCCATGATGGCCAGCGCAACCGGAACTCCATGGAGGGTGGCCAAGCCCGTGATCACGGCATCGTTGCGACCGACACTCTTTTCGGCCTGGGCAATGCGGTCGGGGTAGGCCTTGAGATCACGGAACTCCAGCGGGTCTGCGCTGCGCAGCCCGGCGTCGAGCTCTTCAAACGAGCCGTCGTCAGCCAGAATCTGAACGTAGCGATCGGCTGAAATGCGAAAGTGGTGGCCGCACGACGGGCAGACGCCGAGGTGTTGGGCCAGCGTCTCCCGGTAGAGAATTTCTCCGCACCCCGTGCACTTGTCGAAGACATCAGCCGGCACGTCACGACGGTCTGATGCCTTTAGGGGCTTTTTGTCTTTGCGAAACCAGGCCATCTCGTCTCCCCTGAGCGCTGTCAGGATCGGGTGCCGCCCTCACCACGACCGGCAGATGCGGCGATGGCGACAGCGAACCATGACATGAGCAGAAAGGTGCCGCCGTAACTCACGAACGGCAGCGGAATGCCGGTGATCGGAACGAGCCCGATCGTCATGCCGATATTCACGACAATGTGCACGAACCAAGCCCCGAAGATACCGAGCAGCACGAGGCCGGCAAAGGGATCATCGCTGTCTTCAGCCATTCTCACGAGGCGCGCGAGCAGGAGTCCGAAGAGCACCAGCACAGCCATGACGCCAATGAAGCCGAGTTCTTCTCCCACCACAGAAAAGATGAAGTCGGTGTGCTGTTCGGGCAGAAAGTCGTAGCGCTTCTGCGAGCCCTCGGTAAAACCTCTCCCCCAGAGCCCTCCGTTGCCGATAGCGATCTTTGACTGAATCAGGTGATACCCTGCCCCGCGCGGGTCGATATCGGGGTTCAGAAACACCAGCAACCGGTTCTGCTGGTACTCGGCCAAGGAATTCCAGAGAGGGCGTGCGATGGTACCTGCCGCCAAGTTTGCGATGGCGACCGCAGCTGATTCGTGCAGAAACAGACGGTGGCGCAACACGTAGAGGCCGACCAGCACGACAAACATGTAGCCTGACCAGACAATCGTGTCGAACGACAGGAGCAGTGCGACCCCGGGGCTGGCCACAAGCACGAGAATGCGAAGCGGAAACCCAGCCCAGAACAGCATGGCGAAGAGCACCCCGATAAAGGCCTGAGCCGTACCCAAATCGGGCTGCAGCAGCACGAGCATGAGCGGCAGCACGGCCAGTGCCGCGGGCACCAGCACGTCTTTGAGCGACGCCTCGCCCCACGAACTATTGGCCAGATGACGAGCAATCATGAGGATGGTGGCCAGCTTGGCCAACTCGGCCGGCTGGAAGCGCAACGGACCCAGCGCGATCGAACTGCGTGTGCCCGCCGCAGTACCGGCGCCCGTGCCGATGACCAGCGTGATCGCAAGCAGCACCATCGTCACGACATACGCCGGTGTCGCCGCCCACTCAAACCAGCGCGAGGGTACCCGAACGACGGCGGTGAACGCGCCCAAGGCCAGAACGAACCAAATCAACTGGCGCACCCACGCCCCTTGCACGACCCGCTGCGGCGAGATCGTGACGCCCGCCGAGTAGATCATGGCGACGCCAAAGAGCGTCAGGAGCATCGCCAGAGCCACCAGCCGAAGATCGCGGGCCCACCGAGCTGCCCACCCCATCACGGCTCTCGCGGCTCGGCCTGTTCGTATTCCGCCATGCGCTGCGTGGCCCACTCCGGCCAGCCTCGGGTGCGCAGGTGCTCACCCAACGTCTGGATCGTGTCGACCTCGATGCCATACTTGCGCCGCAGGTAGAAGTCCGCGGCCTTGGCCATGATGGGCGCGGCAACCGACGACCCCCCGCCCCCGTTCTGCACCAGAACCGCGATGACGATCTCGGGTGCGCCGCCCCGGGGGCCCGCCATGCCGGCAAACCACGCATCGGTAAGCCCCTGACCCCGCAGACTCAGCGGATTTTGCCCGGAACCCGACTTGCCGTAGATGTCCCAAAGTTCGACGGAGGCCAGCCATGCCGTTCCCTCGGGGCCGGTCACTCGGCGGAGACCTTCACGCAGGGTCTCCAGCGCCTCGGGACTCAGGTCGAGGGCCCATCCATCAGCCAAGGCCTCGTCAGCGTCGGAGTCGAGCCGCAGTCGAGGCGCGGGCGCCGAGCCGTTGCGGGCCAACGCCACATAGAACTGCGCCATGCGCAAGGGTGTCTGCTGATTCGGGCCCTGACCGATCGAGAGCGAGAGCACCTCACCCTCGCCGGGCCGATATCCCCAGACGCGCTGCCAGTAATCAGGGCCCGCCGGAAAGATGCCCGGATTTTCGAGCGGCAGGTCGATCCCGCACTCGGAACGGAACCCAAGGCGACCGGCCTCGTCGAGCAGGCGCTGCAGCCCGATACGCAGTCCCAACTGGTAGAAATACGTGTTGCACGAGTGCTGAACGGCCTCAAGCAGGTCGACGTCTCCGTGGCCTGCCGGATCCCAGCAGCCGAACCACTGGTTTCCGTACATGAAGCCGCCCTCGCAGCGCACCGGCATCGTCTCGTCTGGCTCCACCAGACCGAGATCAAGCGCAATCGCCGCGGTGGCAAGCTTCCACGTCGAGGCGGGTGCGTAGCGGCCGAGCACCGCCTTGTTGTAGAGGGGCCGGTGTTCGTCTTCGTTCAGCTGCAACCAGTCGCTGCGTCCAATGCCCCCCACGAAGAGGTTGGGGTCAAACGAAGGCGCCGAATACAGCGCAAGCACCCGCCCATCTGACGGGTCGAGGGCGACGACTGCCCCCTGCATCGAGTCCGGAAAGATCTCGTGGATCCATTCCTGCAGTTCCAGATCGACCGAAAGCGTCAGGCTGGCACCGGACTGGGCTGGAAGCGTGCGAATGCCCGTGAATT
>CAYVPD010000089.1:0-6313 GCA_964453545.1 uncultured Gemmatimonadaceae bacterium | reverse complement strand
CAGTTGTAGATCGCACTCATCCACTCCGCATCGCGCCGCGCCAGATACGAGTTCACCGTCACGAGGTGCGCACCACGCCCCGCCAGTGCATTGAGGTAAAGAGGCATCGTCGCCACGAGCGTCTTGCCCTCACCCGTCTGCATCTCGGCCACATTTCCGCGATGCAATGAAATGCCGCCGATCAGCTGCACGTCATAGGGCACCATGTTCCAGACGGCCTTGGAGCCAGCGAAGTGCACCTCTGTGCCTACGAGCCGCCGGCAGGTTTCCTTCACGACAGCAAACGCCTCGGGCAGCAGCGCTTCGAGTGTGTCTTCGATGGTCTCGAGCAATCGCTGCTCAATCTGACCCATGCGCACCGAGAGCTGCTCGCGTTCCCCAGCATCTTCAGACGCGCGCTTCGTCGCACGTACCTCTTCGAGTTCACTGTCGAGCGCACCTGTAGCCTGAGCCAAGCGCTCGCGAAACTCGGTGGTCTTGGCTTTGAGCTGCTCGTCGGAGAGCGCCTCGAGCCCCGCGCCGATTCGATTGATTTCGTCGACGAGCGGCTGAAGCTTGCGCACTTCTCGCTCGCGGCGGTTTCCGATGATGGTGTTGACCAGCGACTTCAGCATGTCGAGTACAATCCCTTCGCTTCGATGAGAGAGCGAACTGCTTCAGGCACGAGGTAGCGCACGCTGCGCCCCTCACGCAGATATTCACGAACCTGAGTCGATGAAATGTCGATACGGGTCACGGGCACCTCGGTCCAGGCCACATCGAGATTCGGCGCCACCTGCCGCGCGTCTCCCTCGCCTCGCTTCAATACCCCAATATGCGCCATACGGCCGATCTGCTCCGGCTCGCGCCACTGGTCAAAGCTTGCCCACTGATCGAGACCGATCAGCAAGGTGAACTGAATGCCCGGCTCTGCGCGAGTCCAGGCCGCCAGTGAGTCGACCGTATATGAGGGCGCCGGGCGGTCCAACTCGTCACGCGAGACCTCGAACTGCTCGTCTCCGAACGTGGCCGCGCAGACGAGTTCGAAGCGGTCTTCTGGCGTGGTGCCCGAGTCCTCGGCTTTCAGAGGAGAGCGATGCGCCGGCACGAACCTGATGCGGTCGAGGCCGAGCGCCGTACGGGCGTCTTGCGCCGCGATCAGATGCCCCAGGTGCGGCGGGTCAAACGTGCCCCCGAAAATCCCGATGCGCATGAGTACCCTACCCCGATTCGGAGCCGGATACTCCACTGGTCTCGAGCGTCTTGGCCTCGGGAGACTCGGGATACCGGGTCAGCAGCTGCTCCCGGGCCGACTCAACCTCTTCTTCATAGCCGAAGATGCCATAGATCTCGATCATGCCGAGCAGCGCCCGTGGAGCGAAACTGGTCTCGGGATAACGCTCGATGATGTCTTCGTAATAGATCAGGGCCGGATCGAGGAGCGAACGACGCTGATAGTACCAGCCGTTCTCCCAGATCTTGCGGGCCAGCTTCTCTCGCATCTCCTGAACCACCGCAGCAGCCTCTTCGGCCTGCGGTGTGCCAAACCAGTCGTTCATGACGTTCTGACAGACCTGCAAGGCCTGCAGAGTAAATGACTGGTCTCGCTGCGAGATCGGAGAGAGTGCCTCATTGGAGTGGCACACCCCCATGGCGGCCTCAGGAGCGCGCTCATTGGTCGGGAACCGGTCGATGAACCGTGTGAATTCCGACTGGGCCGAGATGTACTGCTTGTCGTTGAAATAGGCCTCGGCCAGCATGAACTGGGCGTCGGCCGCACCTTCAAAAGCGGGAAAGTCGAGCAGCAGACGACCCAAGGTCGTGGCTGCATCGCCGTAGTCTTCGTCTGCGAACTGCGCCTCGCCGCGCTCCCAGATCTGTTGCGCCGTGAGGCCCTGCCACCAGGGTCCTGACGCACAGGCTGCGCTCAACGCACCGAAAAGGGCGCCGGCCGCTGCGACAAAGCGCGTGATCTGACGAGTTGATCGACGAGGGGGCATGGCATCGAAAAGGCTGAAGAAGGGCATCCGTTGAAGATACCCTCCCTGAGGCCTCTTGTTCAGTCCCCCTTCTCCACTCCGAAGAAGTCGCGAATGGCCTGCCCGACCTGCTGCAGACGGGCCTCGCCCAACTCCGGAAAGATGGGCAGGCTGACGACTTCGCGGCACAGCTGCTCCGCCACGGGGAGCTGTCCCTCTTGGCCCCCCAGCGACGCAAAGCATTCCTGCAGGTGCAACGGAATCGGGTAGTAGACGCCGGTGCCGATGCCCTTGTCTGCCAGCGCAGAGCGCAGTTCATCGCGGCGCGGCACGCGCAGGGTGTACTGGTTGTAGACGTGGAAGTTGCCCTCGAGCACGACCGGGGTCGACACGTCAGACACATCAGCGAGCATGCCCTCGTACTTGCAGGCATTGGCCCGTCGCGCCGCAGCCCAGCTGTCGAGATGCGGCAACTTCACGCGCAACACGGCCGCCTGCAGAGCATCGAGTCGCGAGTTGGTGCCCACCATCTCGTGATGATACATCTGGCGACCCCCGTGAACCCTGAGCTTGGCCACCTTGTCGGCCATCTGCGGATCACGGGCTGAGACCAGCCCACCATCGCCGAAGCCCCCGAGGTTCTTGCTGGGGAAAAACGAAAACGCCCCAGCCGGAGCCGCAGCGCCCGCCATCACCGGCTCGTGCCCAGCCCCACAGACCCGCTTGGCCCCGATCGCCTGCGCCGCATCTTCGATCACGTAGGCCCCACGCTCGGCTGCGAGCCCGAGAATGTCTTCCATGGGAGCCATCTGCCCGAACAGGTGCACGGGAATGATGGCACGCGTGCGCTCTGACCAGACGGCTTCGATGGTCTCGCGGGTGACATTGAAGGTGTGAGGGTCAACGTCGCAGAAGACGGGGGTAAAGCCGGCATTCCACGCGGCACCCGCCGTGGCAAAAAACGTGAAGGCCGGCAGAATGACCTCGTCACCGGGCTGCGGATCGAGCGCCTTCAGCGGCAGCAGAAGCGCATCGGTCCCGCTGGCCACGCCGACCGCGAAGGGCGTCTCGAGATACGCCGCCATTTCAGCTTCCAGCGCGTCGACCTCGGGCCCCATGATGAAGCCCTGCGAGGTCACAACCCGCTCGACGGCTGCGTCGAGTTCGCTCTTCAGGGACTGGTACTGCGCCTTCAGGTCCAGCAAGGGGACGTTCATGTGGCCGACTTGCCTGCCTTCACGATCCAGCCGTGATCTTGAGCCGGGCCCGAACGAACCCGACGGGTGACATTGCGCGTGTCGACGACGATGGGCGCATGCTCAAGCACGGCCCCGTAATCGACATTTCGATGATCGGTGACGATCACGGCGATGTCACAGGAGCGCAAGGTGTCGGGCGTGAGGGCCACAGACGCGAGATCGAGATTTTCGTGCTCAAGCGAAGCCACGTACGAATCGTGGTACGAGACGGTTGCACCATCTTCCCTCAGCAGACGAATCAGATCGAGCGCGGGCGATTCGCGCATGTCTTCGATGTCACTCTTGTAGGCCACACCCAGCACGAGCACACGACTGCCCCGCACCGAGCGACTGACGTCGTTGAGAGCCTCGCGCACCTTGCCGAGCACGAAGTACGGCATCTCGCCATTGACCTCAGAGGCCAGCTCGATGAAGCGCGTGCGGTAGTTCAGCTCCTTCATGCGCCACGCCAGGTAGTGCGGGTCGACAGGAATACAGTGCCCGCCCAGCCCGGGGCCCGGCGTGAACTTCATGAAACCAAACGGCTTGGTGGCAGCGGCGTCGATCACCTCCCACACGTCGACCCCGAGCCGGTCGGCAATCAGGGCCGTTTCGTTGACGAGGCCGATGTTCACCGCGCGAAAGGTGTTCTCGAGAATCTTGGTCATCTCGGCCGCCTCGGTTGACGAGACGGGCACCATGCGCTCGATGAACCGTTCGTAGAGGGCCACACCTGCCTGCGTACACGACTCGGTGATGCCGCCGATGACCTTGGGCGTGTTGTGGGTCTGCCACGTCTCGTTGCCGGGGTCGACCCGTTCGGGCGAGAAGCACAAGAAGAAATCCTCTCCCACCTTGAGCCCCGTCTCTTCGAGCATGGGGAGCATCAGTTCGCGCGTGGTGCCCGGATAGGTGGTCGACTCCAGCACGACGAGCTGCCCAGGGCGCAACGTATCACGCACCGACGTCACCGCTGCAACGATGTACGACACATCGGGATCGCGCGTCTTCGAGAGCGGCGTCGGCACACAGATCGAGATGACGTCACAATCGGCCAGCCGCGACATGTCGGTCGTGGCATCAAACAGCCCCTTGTCGACGGCAGCGGCCACCTGAGCCGAGGGCACGTCTTGAATGTGGCTGCGCCCGGCAAGCAATCCCTCGACGACAGCTTCACTGACATCAAAGCCGAGCACGCGCACATCAGCGCGCACGGCCTCCATGGCGAGGGGAAGACCGACATATCCAAGGCCGATCACGCCCATTACGGGCGATTCGGGGCCCGAAAAAATAATTGGGGAGGCCATAAATGCGAAGGCACCTTCAATTAGCTGGTCAATCAGTGATCAAAGAGGGCCCATTTCAGCGCGAGCCCTGACGGAGAATGGAAACCACAACGGTTCGCCACAAAACCAAAAGGTCAAGGCGCCAAGATCGATTTGCGATATAAATTAGGTCTAGTTCAAGCTTGGCTTGAGCATCCGCAATCGACGCTCCATACGGGTGCACAACCTGCGCCCAACCGGTAACACCCGGCTTCACGGCGTGCTTGAGCGCGTAACCGGGAATTTCTTCGATCAAAACGCGCTCAAACTCAGGTCGCTCCGGACGAGGGCCAATAAAACTCATTTCCCCTCGAAGGATATTGAGCAGCTGGGGAAGCTCATCCAAGTGAGTTTGTCTCAAGAACGACCCTATCGGAGTGACTCGACCATCCCCCTCGGCTGCCCATTGCGGCCCATTTTTTTCAGCATCTTTCGGCATGGATCGAAACTTGAGAATTTCGAAATGGCGGCCGTTGAGTCCAACGCGCGTTTGCCGATACAAAACCGGCCCGGATGAGCTAAGGCGAACGGCCATCGCAACCAAGAGCAAGATCGGACTCAGAGCGAGCAAACCTATCAAAGATCCGATCAACTCGATACCGCGACGAACGTTGACTTGAGTCGCCCCGATCCGGTTCGAAGCGAAACTCTCACTGAAGCGAAGGGCTTCAGTCAGTTGGACCGGGTAACGAAGAAGGACATTGTCGAAGAACTCGGTCCCTCTCAGAAAGCGAACATTCAGAGGCATCAACCGACCGACCCGACTATCGGACAGGTCGCTGTTTTTTTCAGAGGCACACCACCAAACGATATGGGCATCAGTGGAACCCACCGCCTCTGCGATATCGCCCGCCGCGGTCGTGGAAGTCACAGAAATAACCCACTTCCCGACTAAAGACGAATCACGCTTCAGAACCTCAGTCACTGTATCAACATCGCCACCACCGTACTGGGGCTTGCGCCAACTTTGTCTGATTGAAAAGCCTGAATAGCCGCCAAACGTGCCCGCAGACCGACTAGGCCAAGTCTCTTGCTTGGCGCAGCGGTATTACTCATGAGTCACGCCCTCCGTGCGGATACGAGGCTCAGGATAGACACTGAGTGCCGACAGAAAATCCGAAATCGACATGAAGCGCATAGACGATTTTGGGGTCACCAACTTGTTCGGGGATTCAAGATCGGATACCAAGCTCGCTTTCAAACCGTTGGGTTGTGTGACTTTCGCAGTTTTGCCGCAAGACTCGGCCTCAAAGTGGCATCCGTCAGGCATGACCGCCCCCCTGCAGTCGCTCGCCGTATTGGGCCTCGAGGTAGTCGCGATAGTCTCCCGACTGCACACGGCGCCACCAGGGTTCATTGCCTTCGTACCATGAAACGGTCGAATCGAGTCCCGCTTCAAAGGTCATGTCGGGCTGCCAAACGAGCTCGGTGCGGGCCTTGCTAAAATCGATCGCATAGCGGCGGTCGTGCCCTGGGCGATCGGTCACGAAGCGAATCAGGTCGTGCGAGCGCCCTACCCGATCCAGCAGCGTATGAACGACCTGAAGGTTCGTGCGCTCGGCCGCACCTCCGAAGTTGTACACGTGACCGGCGCGGCCCCGCTCGAGCGCGGCGACAATACCACGGCAGTGATCATCGACGTGAATCCAGTCACGAACGTTCTGACCGTCGCCGTAGACGGGCAGAGGCTTGCCGGCCAGCGCATTCAGCACCATCAAGGGGATCAGCTTCTCGGGAAACTGGTAGGCCCCATAGTTGTTGGAGCACCGCGTCACCACCACATCCATGCCGT
>CAYVPD010000088.1:0-6323 GCA_964453545.1 uncultured Gemmatimonadaceae bacterium | reverse complement strand
AACACGCCGGATTCTGGCTCCGGAGAGTCTAGGTTCGAGCCCTAGCGGGGCAACTTCTGGAGGGATGGCCGAGTGGCTTAAGGCGGCGCCCTGCTAAGGCGTTGGGCCGAAAGGCCCGCGTGGGTTCGAATCCCACTCCCTCCGTAGCGGCATCGGGATCCGGTGTCGGATCCCGATGCCGTTGTTTGGACGGGTGGCCGAGCGGCTTAAGGCGCACGATTGGAAATCGTGTGGGCGAAAGCCCACGTGGGTTCGAATCCCACCCCGTCCGTGTGGTGGGTTCGCACGATGGGGCAGGTCGAACCCGAGAAAGGTTCGGGGCGTGGCTCAGTCCGGTAGAGCGCTGCGTTCGGGTCGCAGAGGTCCCCGGTTCGAATCCGGGCGCCCCGATTGAAAGTGATTAATCGGTTGCAGTGAGACCTGCGGGTCTACGAGGTCAGGAGGGGTGCCGGAGATGGCCGAACGGGCCCGCCTCGAAAGCGGTGCGTGGGAAACCACACGGGGGTTCGAATCCCTCCCCCTCCGTTGTTCAGTCCAGACGTCAGCGATCCATCAAGACTTGAAGCCTCCGGCGACCACAAGGTCGTTGGGGGCTTTTTGCATTGTCGAACTCTGAACGTACCTGCCGCCTCAGTCACCTGCAGGCAGGTCGCGGGGGCGAACGACATCGGTCAGAACTGCGCACTGCTCCCGGAGTTCGGCCCAGGCGCGGCCCTCGATCTCAAGCACCACGGCTGTGCACGTGGGCAGTCCCTCGCCCAGTCGACGCAGCGGGATGGGGTCGATCGGTGACGGGTGCGCCAGCATCAGAGCCAATTGGTGCAGTCCGGGGTTGTGCCCGATCACCATGAGGTTTTCGACCGCGTCTGGCACTTCGGCGATGATGTCGAGCAGACGCGCGGCCGATGCCAAGTACAGGTCATCGCGGGTCTGCAGCACCGGAAAGTGGCCCACATGATTCCAGCTCTCAGCCAGCTGCATCCAGGTCTGGCGAGTACGCAGCGCACTGGAGCAGAGCGTGCGTGTCGGAATCTGGCCCATCTCAATGAGGTGCCGTGCGAGGCGCGGCACGTCGGCGAGCCCCGATTCAGCGAGAGGTCGTGCGTGATCGTCGAGCCCAACACGCGCCGGCATCGCCTTGGCATGCCGCAGCAGGGTCAGGGTTCGCACGTCGGGTCGGGTTACGTGTGCAGGGCGAGAACAGCCTCGACCACAGCATCAGCGGTCACACCGAAATGCTCGAAGAGCGCCTCGCTCGGGGCCGAGGCACCAAACGAGTCGATGCCGATGGCGCGACCTTTGGCACCTACCCAGCGCTCCCATCCCAACGTCACCCCCGCCTCGATGGCAACACGCACCTGCACCTCATCGGGGAGAACTTCTTGCCGGTAGGCGTCAGACTGTTGTGCAAAGAGGTGCCAAGACGGAAACGAGATGACACGCGTCGCAACGCCCTGCGCTTGCAGGCGTTCCCGGGCCTCGAGCGCGATCGAGACCTCAGATCCGCTGGCAAGCAGGAGCGCATTGATACGGTCGCCCGTGGCCTCAGCCAGCACATAGGCGCCCCGACGAACTCCCTCGGCCGGGGCGAACTGTGATCGATCCAGCACCGGCAGGGTCTGGCGCGTCAATGCCAGAAACGAAGGTCCATCGTTGCGCTCAAGGGCCAGCTTCCACGCCTCGACCGTTTCGGTTGGGTCCGCCGGTCGCAGGTCTTGCAGCCCGGGAACCATACGCAGCGTCATCAGCTGCTCGATCGGCTGATGGGTCGGGCCGTCTTCGCCGAGACCGATGGAATCGTGCGTAAACACGTCGATCACCGGAGCGCCCGTGAGCGCGGCGAGCCGGATGGCCGGGCGCATGTAGTCGGAGAAGATCAGGAACGTGCCCCCAAACGGCCGCACTCCGCCATGCAATGCCATGCCGTTCATGATACCGCCCATCGCATGTTCGCGGATGCCAAAGTGGATCACCCGCCCCTGCGGGTTGGTCGCAAGCAGATCGCCACCACCTGCGATATCCGTCTTGTTGGATCCGCCGAGGTCCGCGCTGCCGCCGATCAGCTCGGGCACACGGGCGGCCAACGCGTTGAGAATCCGGCCCGAGCTGTTGCGCGTCGCATCGGCTTTGTCGGCGAGCGTCGGCAGCTCGTGGTCCCAGGCGGCCGGAAGCTCGCGCCGCACGACCGTGCGTTCGAATTCCTCAGCGAGCTCGGGGTGGGCGGCACGGTATGCATCGAAACGCTGCTGCCACTCAGTGCGCTTTTGCGCGCCTCGGGCCGCGGTTTCACCCCAATGCTGGCGTGCTTCGTCGGGCACGAAAAACGGCTCGAGTGAAGGGTAGCCAAGGTTTCGCTTCGTTGCCTCGATTTCATCGGCGCCGAGGGGCGCGCCGTGAGACTCGGGCGTGCCGGCCTTGTTGGGGCTGCCCCAGGCAATGGTGGTGCGCAAGACGATGAGCGTCGGTCGCTCCGACGGCTTGCGGGCTTCGGCAAGCGCGGCATCCAACGCATCGATGTCATTACCGTCGTCGACGCGAAGCACGCGCCAGCCACAGGCTTCAAGGCGGGCGGCCTGATCGGTCGACGTCGCCAAGTCGGTGCTGCCCTCGATCGTGATGCGGTTGTCGTCAAACACCCAGATCAGCTTGCCGAGCTTCTGATGGCCGGCAAAGGCCGCGGCCTCATGGCTGATGCCTTCCATCAGATCGCCGTCAGAGCAGAAAACGATGGTGTGATGGTCGACGATCTCGTGCCCGGGGCGGTTGAAGCGTGCGGCAAGCCACCGCTCTGCGAGGGCCATCCCTACGGAGTTCGAGACGCCGGCACCGAGCGGTCCGGTCGTGGTTTCGACGCCGGGAGTGTGCCCGACCTCCGGGTGCCCCGGGGTCTGGGAGCCGAGCTGCCGGAAATTCTTGATATCGTCGAGGCTGACGTCGTAGCCGCTCAGGTGCAGCATCGAATACAGCAGCATCGAGGCATGACCGACCGAGAGCACGAAGCGGTCACGATCGGGCCAGTCGGGCGTCGTCGGGTCGTGCTTCAGGTGCTTCGTGAAGAGCACGTATCCTGCGGGAGCCAGCGCCATCGGCGTACCCGGGTGCCCGGAATTCGCGCGCTGCACGGCATCCATCGAGAGCACGCGTACGGCATCGATGCAGAGTCGGTCCTGCGGGTTCACGGCGGAACTCCGGTTCAGCCGACCACGAAGTTGAGCAGGCGGTCGGGCACGTGGATGACGCGGCGAACAGTCACCCCGTCGAGATGACGAATAACGTTTTCTTCGGCGCGAGCCGCCGCCTCGGCGACATCGGCACTCGCCCCGATGGGCAGAGAGACCGTGGCACGCAGCTTTCCATTGACCTGCACCGCCACTTCGGTCGTGGTCTCACGGGCCAGCTCCGCATCAAACTGCGGCCAGTTGCTGCCCTCGAAGATGCTCTGCTCATGGCCCAAAAAGGCCCAGAGCTCTTCAGCCATGTGCGGGCTGAACGGCGCGACCATGGCAACCAGCGGCTCAACCTCGGCGCGGGCTGCCACACGGCCGCCTGCGCGCGCCACGTTGAGGTACTCCATCAATGCGGCGATCGAGGTGTTGTATTGCAGGTCAGCGAGCTGTTCGGTGACCTGGCCAATGGTTTGGTGCAACTTGCGCATGACGTCGCCGTCAGGGGCGCGATCTTCTGCGGCCTGCACGGTATCCCAGAGGCGATGCAAGAAGCCGAACGGCCCCTGAATGCCCTCATCCCGGTAGTCGCCGCCTTCTTCAAACGGCCCCAGGAACATGAGGTAGAGCCGGAAGGTGTCGGCACCGTAGTCTTCGATGATCGGATCGGGCACGATCACGTTTCCTTTGCTCTTCGACATCTTCGCGCCTTCGCGAATGATCAGTCCGTGAGCACGGAATCGCGTGAACGGCTCTTCGAAGTCCAGATGGCCGAGATCGTGCAGCACCATGGTCAGAAAGCGGCTGTAGAGCAGGTGGAGCACCGCGTGCTCATTGCCGCCGATGTAGCAGTTCACCGGCAGCCAGCGCTTCGTGATCTCGGCGTCGAACGGGCGGTCGTCGAAGTCGGTCGATGGATACCGCAAGAAGTACCAGGCTGAGTCCAGGAAGGTGTCGGACACGTCGGTCTCACGACGCGCTTCGCCACCACATTCCGGGCAGGTCGTGCGATACCAGTCTTCGACTCGGGCCAGCGGTGACACGCCGGTGTCATCGGGTTTGAAGTCTTCGACCCGAGGCAGCTCGACCGGGAGCTCAGATTCCGGCACCGGCACCGCGCCACAGGCGTCGCAATAGACGATCGGAATCGGGGGGCCCCAGTAGCGCTGCCGCGAGATGCACCAGTCGTGCAGACGGTAGTTGACGCGCAGCTCGCCAAGGTCGCGGGCTGCAAACCAAGCCGTGACATCTCGAATGGCCTCGGCCTTGGCCAGGCCATCAAAACGACCCGAATTGACCAACTGACCTTCGCCCGTGAACGCCTCGTCGAGGGGGGTGTCAGGCCCGTCACCCGCAGCCGCGACAACCCGCTGGATCGGCAGGCCGAACTCCTGGGCAAACTCGAAGTCGCGGGCATCGTGCCCCGGCACCGCCATGATGGCGCCCGTGCCGTAGTTCATGAGCACGTAGTCGGCGATCCAGACCGGCATGGCCTCGCCCGTGGCCGGATTGCGGCAGTAGCCACCCGTGAACACACCGGTCTTGGTCTTGTCGGTCTTCTGACGCGACACCAGATCGGTGTGACGGGCCTCGTCGCGGTAGGCCTCGATCGCATCACGCTGAGCGTCACTGACCAGCAGATCGACCGCCGGATGCTCAGGTGCGAGCACCATGAAGGTGGCACCAAAGACCGTATCAGGACGCGTCGTGAAGACCCGGATCATGTGGGCTTCATCGCGTGCCGCAACCGTCTCGGGGTCGATGCCCTCGGGTACTGCCTGCGTTGCGGCGGTCTCGATCAGCGGGAATGCGAGCTCGGCTCCCTCGCTACGCCCGATCCAGTTCTTCTGGGCCTTTGTGGTCGTGGGTGACCAGTCGATCGTCTCGAGATTGTCGAGCAGACGCTGCGCGTAGTTGGTGATCTTGAAGAACCACTGCGCGATGCGCCGCTGTTCGACGGGCGTATCGCAGCGCTCACACTCGCCCCCTACCACCTGCTCATTGGCGAGCACGGTCATGCATGATGGGCACCAGTTGACGGGCGCCTCTTTGCGCTCGGCCAATCCAGCCTTGAACAGCTGGAGAAAGACCCACTGGGTCCAGCGGTAGTAGTCGGGCTGTGTGGTGTCGACCGTGTGGTCCCAGTCGAACATGCCTCCGATCCGTCGCAGCTGCCGCGTGAAGTTCGCGACGTTGCGAGGAATCAGATCCATCGGGTGCGTGCCGACCTTGAGCGCAAAGTTTTCGGAGTGTATGCCGAAGGCATCGAATCCGATGGGCTCAAAGACCTGATGCCCGAGCAGTCGGCGGTAGCGGCCGTGAACGTCGGCCCCCGTAAACGCATAGATGTTTCCTACGTGCAACCCCTCGGCCGAGGGGTAGGGAAACATCATCAGGTTGTAGAAGGGACGTTCTGCCGAACGAAGCTCAGCCGAGGTAAAGCTGTTGGTGCCCTCGTCCTGCCAGCGCTTCTGCCAGCGGGTTTCGATATCGGCCGGGCGATAGGGAACAGCTTCTCGGGCCATGTAGATGACGTGCGGTGGGAGCTTCGGTCGGCGGGCCGGCAGGCAAGGATCCGGCCGCAGAAGCGGTAAAACTAGCGCGGCACCGGGTCGCGTACAACGGAGTTCACCTCTGCTGTTGCATCGGGCAGCACAGCAGGACCAAGCAGTTCAAATGGATCACCACCCTGCTCGACATGGGCGACGATGGCGGCCACCGCCTGCTTGACCGATCCGTGCGTCTCGAGCAGGCCGTCAAACCCCTCGAGGCGGTGGTAATAGCGCATCTGCCCGAGCAGCACCGCGTTGTTCAGGGGCTCCGAAAGAAATCCCCCGAATCTGATCGACTCAAATGCAGGCATCACGTCGCGCTCATAGCGCGCCTTGAAGTCGCTGTAGACCTGTTCACGCGCCGCGATCTTGGCATCGAAGGCCAGGTCGGCGTCGCCATAGACGGCCTGCAACTCGGCGATGAACGCATCCATGAAACGCGACCAGCGCAGGGCGTCACGCCATCGGGCCTGGGCGCGCTCGCACCACACGGTGTCTGGCCCGCCACCCTCACGCGTACAGAAAAACTCGATGGCTCCCGCGCGGCCGACGAAGGTGGCGTAGCTCTCGTTGAACCGCACCTGCCCCGGCACGAAGAGGTGGTTGT
>CAYVPD010000087.1:0-6338 GCA_964453545.1 uncultured Gemmatimonadaceae bacterium | reverse complement strand
GAAATGGCAGGTCAACCAGCTCTTCGACCGGCAGGCCATCCATGTCGGCGCGCAAAGCAACCACGGGCCCGGGCTTGCCCCCGCGAAGCACGCCAACGACCCCAGTATGGGCCACCTCAGTGCGCACCTCCATGCCCAGTGAGCGCAGATGCTCCGCGACGAGGGCCGAGGTTCTGAATTCGCGGTTGCTCAATTCGGGGTGCTCATGAAGATCGCGGCGCCACGCCACCACTTTGGGCTCCAGTTCGGCGACCAGTGCCTCGACCTGCGCGGCCAGCGGGCTCGCCTCCGCCTGCGCGCTAAGGGCATCTGGTTGTGCGAACAACGCGGCCGCCATGACGGGCAGGCCCCACAGCCCGCTCGTGCCGAACCAAAGCTTTGCGTAGGATCTTGTCATGACAATTCGTCCTTGAGAGGTGACCTTTCGAACTGACTTCAACATGGCAGGCGCAACGTCTGTCGGCCACCTCCCACAGACCGCGCAGCATTGCGCCGGTTCTACCCCACTGCTGCCGCGACATGTCACGCCTCCGTGGTCTCCTGCTCCTCTTCGGGCTTGCACCGTTCATGACCGCCTGTGAGCGGGGGCCGGTGCTTGATCCGGCCTTGGCCGAGGCCCCGCTGCCGAGCCTCGCGACCCCGATTGACCAAGAGCTTGCCGACGCCGGCGCCTGGTACTTTCGGCGCAATTGTTCGGCTTGCCATCACGTTGGGGGCACCGATGCCCTGATCGGCCCGAACCTCGCAGGCGTGACGCAGCGTCGAGAGATGCCCTGGATCGCGGCCATGATTCGCCGCCCGGACTCGATGATCATGCATGACAGCACCGCCCGCGCTTTGCTTGAGCAGTACAAGGTGCCCATGGCCAATCGCGAGCTCGACGGAGCACGAATTCGCGCGGTGATCGAGTTCCTGCGCCGCGCCGACCACGGGCCGGCCGACGAGCCCTAGCCCCGCGCTACCTCTCAGCGCGCTCCCGGCCGATATGTGCGCTCTGCGTTCGCATGGACATCTTCGCGATAGAATCGCACGTCGCGCAGGTCGCCCGTCGCATAGCGCTCCGCCTGATCATTGAAGTGCGGCGAACCGGGGTCGCTGTTGAGCCCGCCGGCCGTCACGGCGCGGGCCCGTAGCCGCTCACCAAACTCGACCACGGCAACAAACGAGTTGCCGCTCGTGCCATACCAGCGGCTCGTCCCCGGCCATGAGCGAGCCCCGAACGAGGCAAGAGAGCCCCACCGTGCCGAGGTAAAGCCAACGGGAGTGCTCGGCAGCTCGTCGTTGAACGGTTGCACGATGTCTCCGTTGACCCGCTGAAACCGGTTGATCTCTCCCCACGGCGTTTGCCACGATCCGAAATCCGCCTCCAGCCGGTCCAGCGCGGCCGCCAACGCCTCGAGACGGGCCGATCGCAGTTCCGGGCGAGCCGCTGCGTCACCCGAAGCGCCGGCGCTGCCGTCCATTCGTGTGAGCTCGGTGGCCCAGAACACGGCTACCGACGTCTCGATCGACGACACATCCCAACGCCGATCCCACGCCGAGAGCTGCTCCGCGACCGGCAGCAGCCGTGCGCGGCGCGCATCATCGGCCGGCAGACTGCGCACGTCGGCCACCAAGGCAGGAATCGGCTCATCGAAATACGGCACCCGTGTCGAGTAGGCGATCTCGAGCAGGCCTTCCAGCGTCACGTCGCGCTGCTCCGGCAAGAGTTCGAGCGCATGCTCCCCACGCGGGTTCTCTTCGCCGCGGTCCATGTAGGCGGGAAAGTCCGACGCACGGGGACTCGCGGCGCCAGACGCCGACCAGGGCCAGTTGTTCGTGCAGAAGGCAAAATTCGTCGCCGGGTTGATCGAGTTGGGTGATTCGTCGATCGAGTGAACCCCCTGCCAATCGGTCGCGGGGTCGCTACCGTCGACCGGCCGCGTGTAGTCGAACTGGTCACTACGCACAGGCACGAAGTTGGAGTGCAGATAGGCGATGTTGCCCTCGGCATCTGCAAAAAGCGTGTTATTTGACGAATTCGTATGCGACTGCATCACCTCGAGATACTCCTCGAGGTTTGACGCCTTCGTACGCGAGTAGGACTGGATCAGCGCTCGCAGCGGCTCCTCCATGAGGGCCGTCGCGATCCACCGGCCATCGTTGGCAAGGCCGGTGATCGGGCCGTGGTGCGAGCGATAGGTCGTGAACACACGCTCGTCGAAACCCCCGTCATCCCGCCGTACCTTTACCGTGATCTCATGCGCCTCAAGGGGGCGCAGCTCGTCTCCGTAGCGATAGCTCGGCGTGCCTGCGTCATCGACCACGGTTTCGGCAAACTCATCGATGTTGTCGACGCGGCTCGACGTGTGCATCCAGCCGGCGGTCTCGTTGAAGCCTTGGTAGATGAAGAACTGACCCCACGTCAGCGCACCATAGGCATTCAGGCCCTCATCACTTACGACGTGGGCCTCATGCCGAAAGAAAAACGAGGTATGGGGGTTGATGAGCAGCAGCGCATTGCCGGCCGCAGTCTTGTCCGGGGCAATGGCGATGCCGTTGGAGCCGACGGGTTCGACGTAGGGGTCCCGCTCCACAAGCCCCGAGGCAAGTCGAAGTCGCGTCATCGGGGTCGAGGGGCGTGCCGAGTCCGTCGCGCCCTCGTGTTCCGCAGCGGCTGGCAATACCGGTGCCGAGGCTCCGTACAACTCCTCAAGCCCCCGCAGACTCACTTGCTCGATGTCACCCCCAATGCTGCCCTCGCTGAAGCTCAGGGCCATCCACGGTTCGAAGCGCGTGAGCACGTGAGGCTCGACCTCTGGGTGGGAGTAGAGATAGAAGTTGAGGCCATCGGCCCAGCCATCCATCAAATCACGCAGCCACAGCGGGCTTTCGGTGTAGAGCGCCTGCAACGCTTCGGGGTCGATAAAGAGGCGCTGCCGCAGGTCCTGCCAGAGCCGGGCTTCTCCCTCGGCCTCAGCCATGCGCCCAAGAGAGGTGAGAAAGTTGACTTCAATGCGATTGAAATCGTCTTCGGCTTGCGCGTACATCAGACCGAAAACCGCATCGGCGTCGGTGGGTGCGTAGATGTGGGGCACGCCCCAATCGTCACGCACGATTTCAACGCGCTCTGCCCGATCCTGCCACGCCTCGATCTCAGCCTGACTTTGCGCCGACGGGGGCAGCGAGTCCGCGCAGGCCGAGACGGCGAGCGCAAGGGCAAGGAATCCCGATGCACGCAGACAGGTAACGCGGTTCATGACGACTTCTCCGGGCGAAAGCGACGACAGCGGCGGCAGGGGCATAACCTACGACCTGCAGGCACGACCCGCACCTCTCCTCTGACCTGAAGACGCCCCAGGCCTCATACAGCCCACAAGAGCCTTCAGCGTGGGGGCATCACCACTACGGGGCACGGCGCCCCCTGGCAAAGCCCGATGGCTACGCTGCCCACAACCCAACGCGTCAGCGTGCCCTTGCCGTGCGTGCCAACCACGATCAAGTGCCAGGCATGCTCAACGGCCGCAGACTCAATCGTATCGACAGGGTGCGTGCCCCAGAGCAAACGCTGCCGCACTCCAATACCGGCAGGAACATGGGACTTAAGATGCCCGACCTCTTCGTCGAGGCGCTGACGCGACCACGCCTCAACCGTGGCATCCATGACCAGTACACGCTCATCGCCCGCATGCACGAAATCGACCTGCAACGCACCATCACCTGGGGAGGTGTGCGCGGACGACATGAGCGAAGGCAGCCACGCGACCCCCTGCCGCGCAACAGCCTTTGCGCCCTCGGAGAAATCCGTCAAGATGGCGACACGCCGCACAGAGGTGGGCGTCTCGCCGCGCACAACAAGCACCGCATGCTCCCCAGCCCGCACCAGGCGATCGGCGGTCGAGCCCAGTCGATGGCCGTGGCCTTCACGAGCGGTCGAACCCACGACGATCAGGTCTGCCGACACGTCGTTCGCTCGCTCCAAGAGGCGATCTTCCGGGCGTCCCGACGCGAAGCACTCCGCTGATGCGATGCTGACCTGCTCGTCGGCAAGACGGCTGCGAATGATGTCCAGCGCGCGGCGCGCATCGTCAAACTCGTCATCGTGCCGGCCCGCTGCCGTTGGCTTGTAGGCCTCGGATTGGGCCGCCGCATGCACGAGGTGAAGGTTGGCGTTGGCGCCCCTTGCAAGCTCAGCCGCCAGAGTGAGGGTGCGACTTGATGCAGCTTGCAAATCGGCTCCGACAACGATGTTGCGAAGCGTGTTGAGAATCGGTATCATCGACTTGAAACCTCGTTTGATTGTTCGCGCGACAGGTTGTAGATGCTCTGACTCACGCAACTTGCGCGCCAGAGGTGTCGGGCGTAGCCAGCAGTTGTTCGGCCGCTCAGTGAGACTCTGCCTCTCCGACAGCGATAAACTCATGTCTGCTCCAGCCCCCCTCCGACTGGAACAGGGCATCCGACCCAACCTGAAGTACGATCTTCCGGCCGGTCTGGTTGTCTTTCTTGTCGCACTGCCGCTCTGCCTGGGAATTGCTCTCGCGTCCAACGCGCCGCTCTTCTCAGGAATCATTGCCGGAATCATTGGTGGCATCATCATCGGATCGCTCTCGGGTTCGAGCCTGAGCGTAAGCGGTCCGGCGGCAGGCCTTGCAGTGATCGTGGCCCAAGGCATATCTGACCTGGGCTCGTTTGACGTGTTCGTTGTCGCGGTTGCCCTCTCGGGGCTGATCCAGATCGCTCTCGGCCTGCTCCGCTTGGGCATTGTCGGCGAGTTCGTGCCCAACAGCGTCATCAAGGGCATGCTGGCGGCCATCGGCATCGTCATCTTTCTCAAGCAGGTGCCTCACGCGCTTGGCCGCGACGAGGGTTTCATCGACGAGTTGCAGCTCTTTGAGTTCATCGAGCCCGGCAACATGTTCGGCGATATTTTGCTCGCGCTTGAGACCGCCTCATGGGAAGCCGTGCTGATCTCGGCGGTCTCGCTCGTCGTGCTGCTCGCTTGGGATCGGCCGTTCATCAAGGACCGTTCTTGGTCGACCTACCTGCCCGGCCCTCTGGTCGTGGTCCTGCTGGGCGTCGCCATGAATGAGGGGCTCCGTGCCGCCGGGCTTGGCTACCTCTCGGGCGATGATGGTCACTTGGTCTCGCTACCCATCATTTCGTCGCTGCGCGACGTGCCCTCCCTCTCTGTACGGCCTGACCTCACCGCCCTTGCCAACCCGATGGTCTACACGACCGCCATGATCATTGCGGTGGTCGGCTCGATCGAAACCCTGCTGAGCGTCGAGGCTTCAGACCGCCTTGACCCCTTCAAGCGCATCTCAAATACCAACCGAGAGCTGCTCGCTCAGGGCGTCGGCAACACATTCTCAGGTTTGCTGGGTGGACTTCCCGTCACCTCGGTCATCGTTCGGTCGTCGACCAACGTGTACTCTGGGGGGCGCACGCGCACCTCGGCGGTCTTCCACGGTCTGCTTCTGCTGGTCTCCGCCCTTGCGATACCCGCGCTGCTCAACCGCATTCCCCTGGCCTCACTCGCGCTGATCCTGATGGTGATCGGCTACAAGCTGGCCCGCATTTCCCTGTTTCAGACGATGTACCGCGCCGGTGGCTCGCAGTTTTGGCCGTTCATTTCCACGGTGATTGCGATCGTGGTCACCGACCTGTTGACCGGAATCTTCATCGGACTGGTGATCGGCTTCATCTTCTTGTTGCGTGGCAACGTCCACGAGCCGATCAGTACGGTCAGCGACGGCGAGGGCAACTATCTGCTGCGCTTTACCAAAGACATGTCGTTTGTGCACAAGGCTGCACTGAAGAAGCACCTGCGGGACATTCCCAATGGCTCACGCGTCTACATCGACGGTTCTCGAGCGATGCTGATCGACCGCGACGTGTTTGAGACCATTGAAGACTTCCGCCGTACCGCCGAGTTCCGAGACATTATCGTCTCGTCCAACAACGTCGAAGAGAAAGTGTTTCGGCGTCGTGGCGAACGGCGCCAACCCCCCACTCCCTGAGCCCTGCCATGGAATCCTACAAGCGACTTCTACTCGCCAATCAAGCGTGGACCGAAGAGCGCACTCGCCTCAGTCCTGATTTCTTTAAGCGCATGGCTGCAGGGCAGGCTCCGGAATTTCTCTGGATCGGCTGCTCCGACAGCCGGGTCCCCGCGAACGAGATCACCGGTACCGATCCGGGCGACATCTTCGTGCACCGCAACATCGCCAACCTGGTGATCCACACGGACTTCAACCTCTTGTCGGTGTTGCAATACGCCGTCGAGCATCTGAAGGTCAAGCACATCATCGTGTGCGGTCACTACGGCTGTGGGGGCATCAAGGCAGCGCAGTCCA
>CAYVPD010000086.1:0-6346 GCA_964453545.1 uncultured Gemmatimonadaceae bacterium | reverse complement strand
TGTCATCGCTCGGTTGGCTCGACTATCGGGAGGATGACGCGCGGAAAGCGCGAGAGCTCCTGAGAGCGTTTGAGGAAAAGGGAACCCTCGACTCGCTCGGGATCGGCACAGTGCGCGATGGCCTCGCAGACCTTCTGTTTCCCGGGCTCAGCACGCTTCATACAAGGGCCAGGTACCTCCTGCTCCTCCCATGGCTCTACGGGCGACTTGAGCGCGACGTACGCGGCGGGCACGTCACCCGCTCTCGGGTTGTCGAAGTCGCCCGGAAGCGCGAAGCAGACCTGATGAAGGCTCTTAGTGCAGGCGGTAGTGATCCCGTGGGGATCATCGGTGTCCAAGCCGGCGAGAAGGTGCGGGTCCTGCCTCGTGAGGTGTACTGGAGCGCTCTGCGGCGCTACGGCCTCCTGCTCTTCACCGGAAGCTCTCGGTCGTACCTGGAAGCGCTCGCAGCGAAGCGGCCCACCATGCCCCGGCGAACGCGCACAGATGACGGTGAGCTCCTCGAGGCGGTCTCTGACTCGGCGTGGCGAGGAGACCTTCCCGAGGCACCTGACAACTGGGATACGCGAAGCACTTTTGACCTGAGCGCGGAGGAGGCGCTCTATCTGAGCGATCGGATCTCTGCATCAGTCCCCGGGACGTTGTTCACGGAGCTCCTGCAGCACCGGCCCGTCGTGGAGGGCGCCGAAATGGTGTGGGACCTGCCCGATGTGGAAAGGCTGAGCGTGGAAACTCAGCGCGTCGTCCATCACGCCAGCATGTTCTCAAGAGCCATCTACGGAGCGCAGATTCTCTACAACGTCCTCCTCCTTGAGCGGATGGCCGGCGATGTGACCGGGGGGGAAGCGGAGCACCTGACCGATGCCATGAGTCGGGTCCATGCCCAGCAGGAGTGGTGGCTCGGCGCGATGGAGAAGGACGCGCACTTGCTGACGGCATGGGATCGACCTGACTTCTGGGAGCAGCTAAGTGCGGGCGGAGCCCGGATCCCAGGGCCCACTCGCCTGTTCGTCGACCGCTGGCTCAATGCCGCTCTTGATGACCCCTCAGTAGCTCTCAGCGATCAGGAGATGAGGCGTGCGGTGGAGGCCCGCGAGTGGTCCCTCAAGGGGGGTTTGGCGCGTATACGGAATTCGCGTGCCAGGGAGCGCGCAGAGCCCCCGTACGGGCTGGCGCCCCTGGACTACCGGTGGAACGGCGTTGCCCGACAGCTCATCTCCGACATCACGAGCGGGCTCGCTAGGAGTGGCGTGAGTGCTTGAGCCGGGAGAGCGGTCTGACCTTGTCGAGAGCTTGCGCCCGCCGCCGGGAATGCATCTCGACGCGGCAGTCGGCACGACGTACACCCTCGACCTCGACGCTCTCATGGGCGTATGCGCGGCCTTTTCGGCGGATCGGGCAGTCAGGTCACAAGATGGCGATACGGACGGCCTTGAGCCAGTTGCGTTGCTCGATGCGATCCGGCGAACAGCTCGCAGGTTCGCGATCTTCTGCCAGGCGGGTGCCATTAGAACGCCGCCGCATGCGCGACCTGTGTTTGCCTGGCTTGAAGAGGCAATCGTCCAGTGCCGCGCGCCCCGTGGCGGTGTGTTCCACCCAAAGATCTGGCTGCTTCGCTACTGCGGCCCAGACGGTGCTGAGGCGCTGCGCCTCCTGTGCCTTTCGCGGAACATCAGTTTTGATCGTTCGTGGGACCTTGTCCTTCGCCTCGATGCAGATATGTCGTCAGAGGAACCGGCACGCTCATCGGACGAGACCGGCGCGCGCGTTGCGGGCTTCGCACGCGGGCTGCTGGATGAGGGGGTCGCAACTGGTGAGGTGCCAGCCTCGACGCGCCTTCTTGTGGAGCGCGTTGCCGAGTGCGCGGGGCGGGCTCGGTTTCTCCCGCCCGAGGGGTTTCGTGAGGTCAATGTCTGGCCAATCGGCTTTGGGGGCCCTCTCTTGGAAAGGCCTGAGCCCAAGGCTCGAGTGCTTGTGTGTGCGCCATTCATCGGAGCGCCGATGCTCCGTCGTTGGGCACCCGAGAAGCGTGATCCGAGCGCAGGACCGCATGTCCTGATCTCGCGCCCGGAGGCTATTGACGCGCTCGGGTCAGCAGGCCTTACTCAGTTTGGCGATGTGTTTGTCATGAGCCCCGAGGCAGACCTCGACGGCAGCGACGATGGTGCGGCTGATGGGGGCCGGGCCCTCGGGGACCTACGAGGTCTTCACGCGAAGCTCTTCATTGTCGAGACGGGCAGCACGGTGCACATCGTTGTGGGCTCGCCGAATGCAACGACTGCAGCATTTGAGATGAACGTTGAGTTCGCGTGCGAGCTGATCGGCCGGACGCGAGATGTCGGTATCGATGCAGTCCTCTCCGCTCGTCCAGGTGAGGTGAGCCTCGCCAATCTGCTTACCCACTACACGCCGGCCGCTGAGCCGACTCCGTCTGACCCGACTGAGGACATGGCCTTCGCTCTGCAGCAACTTGCCGCTGAGGTGACCAGCGCCGGTTGGAGCGTGCGCGTCCTACCTGCGGGCGGGCTTGAGGTTCTAAGGCTGGGACCGGTCGTCGCGGACATGGACGACGTCCAGGTCAGTTGTCGGCCGATCTCGCTTCCCGCGGGGCGCGCTCAGCGACTCGATATCGACCGCATTGCTCCGGTTGTTTTCGAGTGCACACCTCAGGCGGTGACCTCATTTCTCGAGTTCACCGTGCAACTGACCCGTGATGCTGACGTCTCGCATACGAGCTTCGTGGTTAATGCGCAGCTGATTGATGCGCCTGATGACCGGGCCGATCGCGTCCTCGCGGAACTGCTGGCTGACCCGTCGCGGTTCGTTGAGTACCTGCTGCTGCTTCTCGGGGACGACGATGGCGGGCTTGGTGATGCGGGGGGATCTGCGGCATGGCGGTCAGCGGCGTCAGCGCTTGCCGGGGGGGACAGTGCCCCGCCGCTGCTTGAGGTGCTTCTTCGAGCTGCTTCTCGCGCGCCGGAATCGCTCGCGCATGTCGCGGCCCTCGTGGAAGGGTTGCGCAAGACCGCTGAGGGGCGGGCCGCCTTGCCTCCAGGGTTCGATGAGGTGTGGGATGTCGTGTGGGCTGTGTGCGCAGATCGAGAGCCCGAATGAGCCGATCGCCAGATCCACTTGCTGATCTGAAGGATTTTCAGCGGGCTACGGCTGTTCATGCGTTTTCGCGCATGTACGACCCCGATGACCCGGCGACGCACTTTCTGATCGCCGACGAGGTTGGGCTCGGAAAGACCATGGTTGCCCGCGGTGTGATCGCTCAGGCAGTCGACCACTTGAAGGCGAAGGGAACCTCTCGCATCGACGTCGTCTACGTCTGCTCCAACGCTGAGATTGCACGGCAGAACATCGCGCGACTTCGTGGTGTCCACGGCATTAGTGGTGCGCCGCTCCCTGACCGCATCACCATGCTTCCGCTTCACAGTGGGCACCTGGCCAAGCAGGGCCTGAACTTCTTCTCATTCACCCCAGGCACATCGCTCGATCTCAAGAGCAGTGAGGGCACCGCTCGCGAGCGCGCGATGCTGGTTCTCATGCTTCGGGCCGTCTGGGGCGATGCGGCCCTGTCGGGGAACCCGGCCCTGCGCGTATTTCAGGGGCAGGTTCGCCAGCTTGAGGGTTTCGCGCGCAGAGTCGAGAAGATGCAGGGCACGCTCGCGACGGGCATCTCGGCACAGCTCGTTGCGCAGTTCGCCCAGCAGATCAGCGTGGACGACGCTGTCGCCTGGGGCAGTGGAGAGCCGGGGCTGCGGGAGCGCTACGACGCTCTGCGAGAAGCAGCACGAGGGTCTTTCCCTGAGGACCGGCGGGAGGAGCGGCGAGACTTCATCGCTGCAGCGCGGCGGGCCCTTGCACGCGCCTGCGTGGCAGAGCTTGAGCCAGACCTTGTCATCCTCGATGAGTTCCAGCGGTTCGGCGACCTGCTCCACGGAAGTGACCCGGCGAGTCAGCTGGCGCACGATTTGTTCGGGTTTGTCGACCCCGATACGGGGATGAAGGCCCGGGTGCTGCTTCTTTCTGCGACGCCGTACAAGATGTTCACGACACGCGATGAGGCATCTCGCGAGGACGGCGCTGAGGATCACTACAGCGGGTTTATCCAGACGGTCAACTTCCTGCTCAGTGGTCTCGAGGAGGCGCCGACATCTTTCCCCGAGGATCTGAGGCGGTTTCGCGAAGCCCTCTATGGCGCGGCTGCCGACGGCGGTGAGGCAGCACGAAAGGCACGCTCACATGTCGAGGGACTCCTTCGTCGGGTCATGTGCCGTACCGAGCGCTTGGCAGTAACCGATGATCGAAACGGGATGCTTAGTACGCGGTCTGTCGGTGGCCTCGAGCTTCGCCAGCACGATGTCGAGAGCTACCTCGCCGCTGATGCGATCGCTCGGCGTCTCGACGTTGCCGACCCGGTCGAGTTGTGGAAGAGCGCGCCGTATCTGGCCACCTTTCTTGACGGGTACACGTTTGACCAGCGCCTCGAGGAGCTTCTTGAAACCAGCGGTCGCAGCCCGGGGATTGCTGAGGATGTCGCGAAGCTCGGAATGCCCATCGACCAGCTGGATGCATATGGCGAGATCGATGGGGGCAACCCGCGAATGCGTGCGCTCATCTCTGATGTGCTGGATAGCGGGATGTGGCGACTCCTGTGGATGCCGCCGGCCCTTCCCTACTACGAGCCGGGTGGGTCATTCGCTGAGGCTGCCCCAACGGCATCGACCAAGCGCCTGATCTTCTCCTCGTGGAACGTGGTCCCACGTGCAGTCGCAAGCATGCTCAGCTACGAGGCTGAGCGGCGAATCTTCGAGCGCACATGGCCTGAGCTTGAGAACAATCCACGTGCCCGACGCCCGCGCCTGCGACTTCCGTTCACCATCTCTGATGGGCGCCCCACCGGTATGCCGGTGCTCGCGCTTGTCTATCCATCTCACGTGCTTGCGCAGATCGGGGCACCGCTTGGTTTCATTCGCGGCACCGGTGCGCATCCTCCATTGCGGCTGGCGGATCTTCGTGACCACGTTCGGGTCCTGGTCGAGGAGGGCCTGAGGGGATGCCCTGAGCCTTTCCGCCGCGCCGGCCCGGTGGATGAGCGCTGGTATTGGGCTGTTCCGCTTCTGCTGGACTACGCGCGGGACCCTGAGGCGACCCTGCGGCTGCTCGAGAGCACATACCCCTGGGCAGGAGATGAAGGCCAGGGGAGAGGAGATCCTGGCGAGCGGTTTGCAGACCACCTGAGCGCCGCCACGGCGCTTCTGGCTGGCGAAGCCGAGCCCCTCGGCCCGCGCCCGGCAGACCTTGTGGATGCGATCGTTGACCTTGCGATCGCCTCCCCGGCTGCGTGCGCCCTCCGTTCGTTGACGCGGATCGTCCCCGATGAGATGCCGATCTCCCACGAAGTTCTCACCAAGGGGGCTGCGGGGATGGCCTGGGGGATACGGGCGCTCTTTAACAGCGTCGATACCTCTGAGCTTGTGCGTGGTGAGTATCCGGATACGGCAACGCCCTACTGGCGGCATGTCGTGCGCTACTGCCTCGATGGAAACCTGCAGGCGGTACTCGATGAGTACGTGCACGTGCTCCCAGATCTGCTCGGCAGGCGCTCGGCCCCACCGGATGAGTTGGTCCGCGAAGTGGCCTCGTCAGTGCGCGAGGCAGCAACGCTCCGCACTGCCCGAACTGAGGTCAGGGCTCTGCGGGCAGGGCCGGACTCGGTCGGCGTCGTTGATGACGGTGGTCGCCGGATGCGAAATCACTTTGCGGTGCGCTTGCGCGACGACACCTCTGCAGATGACGGGCAAGCATCAACGCGGTCAGCGGAGGTGCGGCGGGCGTTCAATTCGCCCTTCTGGCCATTCGTGCTCGCGAGCACGTCAGTTGGCCAAGAGGGCCTTGATTTCCACGTCTACTGCCACTGCGTTGTGCACTGGAACCTGCCCTACAACCCGGTTGATCTTGAACAGCGGGAGGGAAGGGTGCATCGGTTCAAAGGGCATGCCATCCGCAAGAACGTTGCCCGCCTTCATGCCGCAGCGATCAGCGGTGAAGGCGCTGCGGACCCTTGGGAGCAGCTGTTTGAAGCAGCCGTGGCCGCCCGCCCTGCAGACTCGAGCGACCTGGTGCCGTTTTGGATTCAGGCTGCCAATGGGGGAGCCACGATTGAGCGGATCGTCCTTGCACCGCCACTCAGCCGTGACGTTGGCCGCGCGCGAGACCTTAGGCGGGCCCTTGCGATCTACCGGCTCGCGTTCGGGCAGCCGCGCCAAGAGGATCTGCTGGCCTACCTCGACCAGGTGATGGCGCCTGACGACCTCAGCTCGCTCGCGGAGGATCTTCG
>CAYVPD010000085.1:0-6414 GCA_964453545.1 uncultured Gemmatimonadaceae bacterium | reverse complement strand
GAGCCCTCCGGTGCACCACCAGATCCGTATGACACGTGGCTGCTTGCACGGCTAGAGAGAGTACCCCATCGTGTGGCGGTCGACGCGAGAGATGGGAGGCACGTGTGCATAGGCTATGGCGCCCACGGGGGTGGCCAGCTCGTGGCAGTGGCTGAGCTCGATGCCGCGTGCGCTGCTGGAGCGCACGGCCGCCGGCAGAAGGCAGTCGCTGCCCTCGACGATGCAGGGCGCCAAGTGGCCGTATGCGACCGCTTCGGCTGCGATGACAAATGGAAGAACCTGCAGACCCGCGAGCTTGCTGAACTCGTTGACCCGGCGCAGCTCGATGATCTGCTGCTGCGATCGGGTGAGACGCTCGACGCCGTCGTGCACATGGGTGCCATCAGCGCCACAACTGAGACCGACGTCGACCTGATCGTCGAAACCAACGTGCGTCTATCGCAGCGACTGTGGCACTGGTGCGCTGAGAAAAACGTGCCGCTGATCTACGCCTCGTCGGCCGCAACGTACGGCGACGGCGCAGAGGGCTTCAGCGATGACGACGCCCCCGAGGCGCTCGCGCGTCTGCGCCCTCTCAATGCCTATGGCTGGAGCAAGCACCTGTTCGACCGCTGGGTGGTTCGTCAGGCCGCGTTGGGCAAACCCACCCCCCCCAGTTGGGCCGGCCTGAAGTTCTTCAACGTCTATGGCCCCAACGAGCACCACAAAGGGGAGATGCGCAGCGTGGTGACCAAGGCCTGGCCCACGGCTGCCGCCGGGCAGGCGGTCACGCTCTTTCGGTCGCATCACGAGGGCTACGCCGACGGCGGGCAGATGCGCGACTTCGTCTATGTCGAAGATTGTGTCGACGTCATGCTGTGGCTGCTCGAGCACACCGAGGTGAGCGGCATCTTCAACCTTGGCACTGGACGGGCGCAAAGTTGGCTCGAGCTGATGACGGCACTCTACGACGCGGTCGGGCAGGAGCTGCGTGTCGAGTGGGTCGACACCCCGGCAGAGATTCGCGACCGCTACCAGTACTTCACCCAGGCCGACATGACGAAGTTGCGAGCGGCCGGCTACGATCGGGCGTTCCGGTCTGTCGAAGAGGGTGTAGCCGATTACGTCGAGCGCTTTTTGTCCCGCGGGGGATATCGCTGAGGTTCAGCGCCTGGCCAGCATCTGCTCCGCCTCATCAACAAAGCTGCGCGTGCCGATCAAGAGCGGAGTACGCTCGTGAAGCTCGGTGGGCATGATCTTCATGATGTCACGTTGCCCATCGCTGGCACGCCCCCCCGCCTGCTCGCAGAGCATCGCCATCGGCGCGGCCTCGTACAGCAGACGCAGTTTGCCCTCAGGTCGCTGTGCGGTGCCCGGATACATGAAGATGCCCCCCTGCAGCAAGATGCGGTGCAGGTCAGACACCAGCGAGCCGACGTAGCGAGCTGAAAACGGCTGACCGGAAAACTCTCCGTCGAGCTCACCGCGCTTCAGTCCGTCCACCAGCGCCCGCTGAGCCTCGCTCCACTGCATGTAGTTGCCCTCATTGACCGAATACACGCGCGCCGAAGGCTCCGGAATGCGCATGTCCGGGTGGCTCAAAATGAATTCGCCGATCGAGGGATCCAGCGTGAATCCGTGCACCCCTGCCCCGCTGGTGTAGACCAGCATGGTGGCCGAGCCATAGACCACATACCCTGCGGCGACCTGCCGGAAGCCCGGCTGCAGACAGTCTTCAAGCGTGCCGCGCGGGCTGTTGCTGATCTTGCGGTGGATCGAAAAGATCGTGCCGATCGACACGTTGACATCGATGTTCGACGATCCGTCGAGCGGGTCATAGAGCAGCACGTAGCCGCCCGTGGGGAACTCGTCAGGGATCGCGATGACGTCAGGCTGCTCTTCAGACGCCATGCAGCAGAGGTTTCCGCTGTGATCGAGCGCCTTGAAGATGACCTCGTCGGCAAACTCGTCGAGCTTCTGAACCGTCTCTCCATGCACGTTGGAATTGCCCGTTGCACCGAGAATGTCGACGATGCCCGCCTTGTTGACCTCACGTGCGATCAGCTTGGCCGCGAGTGCCAGATCGAGCAGGATTTCGGTAAAAGCCCCGGTTGCCTCAGGGTGCTTGCGCTCCTGATCGACGATGTGGCGCGCCAGCGTTGTGATGGAAGACTCGGGCATATTGGCGGCAGGTAAGAAGGATCGTTATCGAAAGTATAATAGGCGCAGCACCCACACCGGCACTATTCATCGCTGGCTGACTTCAATGGTGCCGTCGTTGTCGATCTTCACTCGCACCGCCCCGTCTTCATCTGTGCGGTACAGCCGCAACCCGGCCTGCTGCAGGCGAGTCAGCACTGCGCGATGCGGATGCTGGTAGCGGTTGCCGCGACCCGCAGAGATGAGGGCAACTTCGGGCCGCGTGCGCTCCAGCAGCTCCTCACCGGTTGAGGTGCGGCTGCCATGGTGTCCGACCTTGAGCACGTCAACGTCGCCCGCTGCCGCTGCAAAGCTCCGCTCGGCCAGCACATCGGCGTCGCCGGTGAGCAGCATGTGGCGGCCACGCCATGAAACGAGCAGCACGACCGAGCGATAGTTCGCATCGTGAATGTCCTCAGCTGGCCCCGCCGAGCCTTCCGCCGACTGCGGGTGCAGCACGCGTACCGAAACTCCATCAAATGACCAGGTCGTGCCCGCGTGGAGGGTGCGCCACGCGATGCCGTCTCTTCGAGCCATCTGCAGTGCATCACGCCACGGGCCCTCGGCGCGAGGTGTGCCCGGCCCCGCGATTCCCGCAATGTGAAACCGCTGCAACAGGTTCACGGCACCGCCCACATGATCGGCGTCGGGATGCGTCAGCAGCAGCAAATCGATCTGACGAACTCCGAGTCGCGCCAGTTGGGTGGCGATCCGCTCACCCGGCGGCGGACCCGCATCGATTACCATCCACCGACCTGCAGGTGACCGCAGGGCCAGAGCATCGCCCTGACCGGCGTCCAGCATGTGGAGTTCAACGGCGAAACGCCTGCCCGGCCCCGGCAGAATTCCCGAATGGGCTCCCTCGCGCAGCACGGGGCCAACGACCAGCGCCGAAGCACCGCAAAGGCTGACCAGCGCCACACGTGCCGCCGTGCCGACGCCGGTCAGGCGGCCAACATGCACGAACGCGCCGAGCAACCCGACACCCACGGCCAGACCGACCACCACCGCCTCGGCATCGGGTCGCGTCAGCGGCACTGAGGCCCAGGCGGGCGCCGCCATCCACGTCACCATGGCGCGGGCCGCCGAGAGCAATCCCTCGACCGATGTGGCGAGCGGGTGGGCCAGAAGGTCACCCACGAGCTGCAGCGACTGTGAAGACTGCGACAGCTGATCGAAGGCCAATACCGCGATGATGGCAGGCAGGGCAAGCGCGATGAAGGGTGTGGCCGCGAGGGTCGCGGGAATGCCGACGAGGGCGATGCGCTCGAAGTGCCAGGCCACGAGCGGCAGGGTTGCTGCGGTCGCAACCAGTGCGGCCGCCAACGACGCGCTCATTGGTTTCGCGAGACGCAGGCCGAACTGCACGGCGCGGCCTGAGCCTCGCGCCAACAGATACCGCCGGGCGTAGCGCTCCATCGATCGCGTCAGCGGTGATGCCCCGATCGCCAAGCCCAGTGCGCCGGCAAACGACAGCTGCGCACCGACCCGACCGGCCATGGCAGGGTCGACCAGGCTCAAGCCCAGCAGAGCGGTGCCCAGGGCGCCCGCCGCCACGACCGGCCGCTGCAGCCATCGTCCACACGTCACCAGTGTGAGCAGCACCGCGGCCCGCGACGCGGAATCCGGAAACCCGAGGAGCGCGACGTAGGCCCAGGCCAGCCCGGCGCCAAGCGAGACCGCCAGCGCTTTCGGCACAAACTGGCCCGCCGTCCAGATGGCCAAGGCAGCAATGATGCCGACGTGAAATCCCGAGATGGCAAGCAGATGCGTCGTACCCGCCCGCAGAAACGCCGTGCGGGTGGTTTCGTCGAGCTCCCCGCGCCGGGCGATCAGCAGGGCCTGCACCATGGGCGCCTCACGACGAAATCGCTGGTCGATGCGCTCCGACAGGTGGGCCCGGTACCGCGCCAGCGCCGCCCCGATGCCACGAGCGGGCGCGAGCACGTGGACTTCATCGGCACGAAAGCGCCCTGCATACAGGGGGTCGAGCCCCGGGGTCGCGCGATTTCGTGGCGGCCAATGTCCGACCGCCTGCACCTCGTGACCGGGACGCGCCGGCCCGGCGACCTGAAGCTGGATCTCTGCACTACAGGACCGCTCAATACGCAGCCGCGCTCGTCCGGGGCCATCGATCCCGGTGACCACCCCACGCAGCGTAAGGGGTCGCGACGCCGGGGTCTCGGGCCACGTCCAACGACAATCCGTCGACCACGTGCGCGACGCGACATGCCCGTGAGCGAGCCCCGCGCTCAGCCCCAGGGCCCAAACAGCGGGTCGCAAAGCGTGGAGCATCGACACCAGCGATGGGCGTCGCGATGCGACAAAGTGCCAAGCCAACAATGCGACGACGAGAAGCGCCTGAACCCCCATGGAAGCGCCGTACTGGGGGAGCGCAGCACCCGCGGCAAATGCGAGTGCAGCTCCCGTCACGGGCGGGAGCTGTCGTCGAATCAGGATTCCTCGGCGTCGCCCTCGAAAAGGTTGGTCTGGTCGCGGTCCACAAAAATCCGGGCCCGCTCGTCACGGTCTTCTTGTGCCAGCCGCTCCGTCAAGATGCGGCGCACGCGCAGGTCACTGCGAATACCCACAATGAGCATGGCCAGCATGCCCAAGATCAGGGCGGCAAAGACCACGGTGCTCAGCGGGAGTCGATACAGCGTCGTGAAACCCAGGCGCAGCGTTACCCGCTGGCCCGCGTTGAGCGCTGCAAACGCCATCGAAAGCACGAGGACCAGCGCGACCCCAAAGCCGCCAGTGAATCGGCTCACCCGAGCGGTCTCACGACACGGCCCGCTGTACCGGAGCAACCTCGCAGCCGCGGAACGTCGCCCCGGTCGTCGCAGTCAGTTCGACCATCGCGTAGGTGCCGATGCGAGAGGCGTCACCCGGAAAGGCGACGACCTTGTTCCGGCGCGTGCGGCCGAGCAGATGGCCGGCGTCGCGGGCCTCCTTTTCGATGAGCACCTCTTCGATGCGACCCACTTCGCTGTGGTTGATCTCGGCCTGAATGCCGCGAGACACCTCGATCAGCTTGGCCAAGCGGGCCTGAGCCTCGTCATCATCGATGAACTCCTCGGCCGGCAGACGCGTAGCCGGCGTGCCGTCGCGCGGCGAGTACCGGTAGGTGAACGCATCGTCGAACCGCACCGTACGCATCAACTCCAGCGTGTCTTCGAACTCCGCATGCGTCTCCCCCGGGAAGGCCACGATGATGTCCGTCGACAGGGAGATATCGGGAATGGCACGTCGCACCATATCGACCTTTTCGAGAAAGGTCTCGACCGTGTAGCGACGGAGCATGCGCTTGAGCGTGCGGTTGTTGCCTGCCTGCGCCGGCAGATGCAGCTGTTCGCACACCGCCGGCTCGGTGGCCATGACCTCGACCAACTCCTCGGTGACATCGCGCGGATGCGGAGACGTGAAGCGCACCCGCCGGATGCCGGGCACGCGAGCGACGTTGCGCAGCAGCTGGGCGAAATTCACATCACCGTGCACGTACGAGTTGACCGTCTGCCCAAGGAGTGTGACCTCGGTAATGCCGCGGGCTGCAATGCCGGCGACTTCGCGCAGAAGCTCACCGGGATCGCGGTTCTTTTCATCGCCACGCACATACGGCACGATGCAGTACGTGCAGCGATGATCGCAGCCTCGCTGGATCGGCACCCATGCCGAGATGTCCGAAGTCCGGCGCTGCTCCAGCCCCTGATAGTTCTCGTCCATGTCGAGCTGCAGCACCGTCAGCTGCGGACCCCGCTTGCGGCGACCCGGGCTCGGCGCCGGAGCGATCGCAGCCTGCGCCGGATCGGCTCCCGATTCCCGCCGGCGTTCACGCGCCGTCTCGAGCTCCGCCAGGGTCTGCGGTAGCGAGCGGTACCCGTCGGGGCCCATCACCAGGTCAACGTACGGAGCCTTTTCCAGCAGGTCGTCACCCATGCGCTGCGCCATGCAGCCCGTCACCCCAATCACGAGATCGGGGCGCTCCAGCTTGAGGCCGTTGAGCTGCGACACGCGGCCGAGTACCCGCTGCTCGGCATGATCGCGAATGGCACAGGTGTTGACGAGCACCACATCGGCCTCTTCGGGCGTCGTGGCGATGTCATAGCCATGCGTCTCGAGAATGCCCTGCATCAGCTCACCATCGCTGATGTTCATCTGGCATCCGTAGGTTTCGACGTAGGCGCGTTTGCGATTCGGCGTCATTGCAGTGTGCAGCGAATTCGGGACAAGCAGAGT
>CAYVPD010000084.1:0-6431 GCA_964453545.1 uncultured Gemmatimonadaceae bacterium | reverse complement strand
TTGGTCGTTCGAAGTATCTGGTTCGAGTCGATGGCGAGTTTGATGATCCAGGGGTGATCGAAAACCTCGTGGTTACGAGTCAGGGTGGGCGCGCCGTCTATGTGCGCGACGTGGCTCGCGTGGACTTTGGCTTCGCTGAACGCGCAAGCTTTGCCCGGCTTGATGGCCAGCCTGTGATCACGCTTGATGTCATCAAGCGGTCGGGCGACAACATCATCGCAACGTCAGACCAGGTGAAGTCGATCGTTGAAGAGATGACGCCGATCTTCCCGGCCTCGACGGTGGTCAAGGTTACGTCAGATCAGTCGACCGACATTCGCATGATGGTGAGCTCGCTCGAGAACAATATTGTGTCGGGCCTGCTGCTCATCGTGGCGGTGCTCCTTTTCTTTCTGGGCCTGGCCAATTCCGTGTTCGTTGGCATCTCGATTCCAGCGTCGGTGCTCCTGAGCTTTATCGTGCTGAAGGTGTTGGGGCTCAGCATGAACATGGTGGTGCTTTTCGCCCTGATCCTTGCCCTGGGCATGTTGGTCGACAACGCCATCGTTGTTGTCGAGAACATTTACCGTTTCATGGAAGAGGGCTGGGCGAGAGAGGTCGCGGCAAAGAAGGCAACCGGCGAGGTGGCCATTCCGGTGATAGCATCGACGGCCACGACGTTGGCCGCCTTCGGCCCACTTCTGGTGTGGCCCGGTACCATTGGCGAGTTCATGGGCTATCTGCCCGTGACCCTGATCGTGACGCTGTCCAGCTCGCTCTTCGTGGCGCTCATTGTTGTGCCGACGCTCTGCGCGATGTTCATGCGCCTTGAGCACGAGCCGCGCCGTGCCATGGTGCCCGCGGTACGGGTGGGCCTGATCGCGGTAGCCGTGCTTTCTCTTGTGGCGATTGCTGCCAGCAACGTTTTGACCGCCGTACTGCTGCTCATCACGGCCGCTGCGTCATGGGCGCTGTATCGGTTCGCCTTGGCGCGCATGGGCCGCACGTTCCAACAGCGCACAGTTCCGCGGCTGCTCGAGGGCTACGAGCGCCAGTTGCGCTGGGCGCTCGAGCACAGGGGTTTGTTGCTCGGCGGAACCGCTGGGGTCTTCGTAGCCACCCTTGGCGCGTATAGTGTGCTCAATACTGGCATCGAGTTCTTTCCCGAAGACATTCCTCCCAAGGAGGTCTTTGTCGACGTCGAGTTGCCGGTGGGGAGCCGCGTCGAGGCGACCGACGAGATTCTGCGCCGCATCGAAGGAGAGCTCGTTGGAGTGCCGGGGCGCGAAGACTGGAAGTCCAAGGTCGCGGTCGCTGGCGGTGGTGGCGGCGGTGGAGCGAGTGCCATGACCGGGCAGGGCGGGCCCTCGGGTCCCGACCGGGGCCGCGTCACCCTCAGCTTTGTTGACACCCGAGACCAGGAATCCGACCCGTTCGAGACTTTGGCGTGGATGCAGGAGCGAATCGGTCTCGACGTGGCTGGGGCTGAGGTGACGGTCCAGCAGCTGCAGGAGGGTCCGCAATCGGGAGCGCCGGTCAACATTGAGATCGTCGGTGAAGATCCGGCGGTGCTCAAGGGGCTGAGCACTCGGGTACTTGAGGTACTGCGCAATGCGACGGTCGCCAAGAAGCTGGTGGGGCTGGAGTCTGACCTCGACAACGCGCGTCCTGAGCTTGCGATCCGTGTAGACCGTGAGAAAGCTGGGCTCTACGACTTGTCGACGGCCGATGTCGGCCGGGCGGTTCGGGCCGCGATTCAGGGTGTCGAGGCGGCAAAGTTTCGAACCGGCGAAGACGAATACGACATTGTCGTACGCCTCGCTCCGGAGTTCCGCCAAGAGGTTGATCAGCTTCGGGATCTCACGATCATGGCCGAGGGCGGGATCCAGGTTCCGCTGCTGTCGGTGGCCCAGTGGCGGGTCGGGGAGGGCTACGGAAGCATTCGCCGCCGTGACCAGCAGCGCATGGCGACCATTTCGTCAAATGTGCAGACCGGACTCAATGCCAACGCCGTGCTCGGTGAGGTGCGTCAGGCGCTCGCGTCGTTCGAAGCAACAGAGTTGGTGCCCGGCTACACCATGGCCTACACGGGTCAGCAAGAGGAGCAGGCCGAGGCCCAGGCGTTTTTGGGCGGAGCCTTTGCCGCAGCCCTTCTTTTGATCGCCTTCATCTTGGTCAGCCAGTTCAACTCGGTGATCAAGCCCGTGATCATCATGACGTCGGTGATCATGTCGACGGTCGGCGTATTCATGGGGCTCATGCTGTTCCGCATGCCGTTCGTGATCATCATGACTGGCGTAGGGATCATCTCTTTGGCAGGGATCGTTGTAAACAACGCGATCGTGCTGATCGACTACATTGACGTGCTGCGAGACCGGGAGGGTCTCGATCGACGAGAGGCGCTCGTTCTCGCCGGACGCCGCAGATTCCGGCCGGTTGTCTTGACGGCGACGACGACCGCCCTGGGACTGGTCCCTCTCGCGATCGGCTTGAATTTCGACTTCTTCGGGCTCTATTCGAGCCTTTCGCCCGATCTGTATTGGGGTGGTGACCAGGCAGCGTGGTGGGGGCCGATGGCCGTCGCAGTGATTGCGGGGATTCTCTTCGCGACCTTCTTGACGCTTGTTCTCGTACCTGTGATGTACTCTGTCGTCGACGATGCGGGGGATTTCTTCCGGCGTCAGTTGGGGCAGAATGTGGTCTCGGAGTCCGGGCCGGGCACGAGGGGGGCGACTGGCGACTCCCTGATCCCGGGCGACCTTCGTCCGGCGGCGCCTGAGAGACCACGAGGGCCACGTGCAGCAGAGCCTGCCTCGGTGGCGAGGTCGCTCACCTTGAGTGACGCGACGGGGCTCACGCCCCGCCCTAGCGAGTAATCGATGCGTCACTTGAGCAGATACACCCGCGGAATCATCTCTGCGGGCAGGGCAGGGTCGTGCCGATATTTCGGCGTCGGCGTTCTCGCGGCGTTGGCTTTGCTTGGTGCGCCATCTGAGTTGCAGGGGCAATCGCAGGGTCCCGTCGGCAGCGAGGTCGCGCCCGCGCCCACCCCCAGCCTCACTGCAGACGCGCAGCTCAGGGTCTTTGTCGATTGCCAGACGTGGAATTGTCGGCGCCTCCAGCGCTTTCGCGAGCGTATCACCTTTGTAGAGTGGGTGCAGCTGCCCCAAGACGCCGATGTGCTCGTGCTCTGGACCGGTCAGATGGCTGGAGCCGGCTACCAGTACGTGTTTGACTTCATTGGACAAGGCTCCCGGTGGGACGGGGTCGATGAGCACCTAACCTTCACCTCGTCGGCTACCGACGTTGAAGAGGAGACGCTTCAAGCGCTGACGCGCACGCTCTCTGCCGGACTGGTGCGGTACGTGGCGCTCGCCGGGCTGGCTCCGAGTCTCGACGTAACATGGCTCGGAGAGCAGGGCGACGCCGCGCTGGGAGCTCGGGCGCAGGCTCGGGCTGCGGCATCGAGCGGCGACGATCCGTGGAACTACTGGGTCTTCAACTTCCGCTTCAATGGCGGCGCTGAGCGCGAGGATCAGGTTCGCGAGACCGCGTTCAATGTCGGGGGCTCAGCCAACCGAACCACAGAGGCGTGGAAGATCGATCTCGGGTTCTTCGGGCGCACGGACAGTCGGGAATTCCAGCTCGACGATTCTACGAGGGTACGGAATCAGATTGACGACTGGGGTGTCGATCTCGTCACCGTGAAGTCGCTCGATGCACACTGGTCTGTAGGTGGGCAGGTTGAAGTGCAGACGTCGACTCGCCTGAACCAAGACCTTAGATACCGGCTGGCGCCTGCGGTGGAGTGGAACTACTTCCCGTGGCAAGACGCCACGCGCCGGCGCTTCGTCGTGCTGTATGCCAACGGCCTACAGCATGTGGATTACGAGACTCCGACGGTCTTCGGCAAAGCGGTAGAAACACTCTGGGTCCAGGAGCTCGATGTGGAGTATCGGGCACAGGAGCCGTGGGGCAGCGCACGAGCGGGCATCGAGGCGAGCCACTTGCTGAACCTTGGCGACAAGTACTCGGTTGAGTTTGACGGGCGCTTGGACTACCGGCTTTTCCGGGGTTTGAGCCTGGAAGTGTCGGCGCAGTATTCCATCATTCGCGATCAGATATACCTGTCGGGTCAGGGCTTGGACCCCGACGAGATCTTTCTGCAACGTCGGCAGCTCGCCACGGGTTCGAGGCTGTCGCTCGGCTTTGGCGTGAACTATCGCTTCGGCTCGATTTTCAACAGCATCGTCAACGCGCGCTTTCCGTCGGTGAACTAAAAAGGGCGGGCAGGCCTTTCAGCCCGCCCGCCCCGCGTAACCCGTGCGGCGTACTCCCCGCCCGTTAGGCCCTGGGTTAGTTGGGCTCAGGGTTCGCGTGCAGTCCCGTTGAGGTCGTCGGGCACAGAAATGCCGCCGAGTGCTGCCAGCGTGGGGGCGATATCAACCGTGGCGGCACGGTCGCTCCGCACCCCCGGGGTCACACCGGGTCCAAGAAGGAGAAAGGGTACCGACCGGTCGTAGTAATACGGTGTCCCGTGGCCCGTGCCTCGGGGGGATCCATAGGTGCCCTCTTCAAAGCGCACCAATACGTCGATACCGGCGAACGGACCCACGCCTCGTCCCTCGACATCAGAGTTGCGAAACAGCGTCATGAAGGAGTCCGTGGCCGGTGCCGCTGAGCGCACTTCATCGAGGGTCAGCACGTCAGCGACAAACGGCAGCTCTTCGAGAGCGAGGGCCAGTGCGGCCGGATTGTCACGTAGGTCAGCCGCCAAGGATCGCATTTGAAGCTGCTCGTCAGATGTGATGCGATGCCCCGGGAGTCCCGCCGCGTTGCGGGCCTCCACCATGTCGACCACACCGTGGTCGGCGCTGAGTGCCACTACCCAGCGGCGCGTACCCACGATCTCGTCGAGTGCGTTCAAGAACGCCCCGAGCTCGCGGTCCAACCGTAGAAGATTGTCCAACTGCTCTTGGCTGCGGGGCCCGTAGGCGTGCCCGATGGCATCGGTGGCCGACAGGCCAAGCGCGAGGTAGTCCACGGAACCGCGCTGGCCGAGCTGCAACTCCGTCAGGGCAGCCTCGGCCAGTTGAAACACGGCGACGTCTTGCGAGGGGGTGCCCTCCAGCCACCGTCCAAGAGAGCGGCGGGTAGTGTCGCGCGCTTCGGCCGATGCACGGTGGGGGAAGGTGACGTGGACGCCGTCGCCTTCGGTTTCCAGCGCGTCACCGCGCGCCCGGGCGCGATCGCCCTCGGGAATTTCATTTTGCCAGAGCGTATCGGCCCAGAGCGTCGACTCCAGCGACGAGTTCACTCGAGTGACCCACGCGGGGAGTTCGTCGCTGTAATAGGTCGAGGTTGTGAAACCCTGCACTCCAGCGCCTAGCGCGAGCCAGTAGACGTGATCGGCCGCCAAGCCGCCCATGGTAATCGAAGCCCGGTCCTTTCTCGAGACCGCCACGGCAAGGGCCGATGGATCGGCCTGCTTCACCCAGTCACCGAGCCCCTCCCGATAGAGATTTGCCGGCGAGCGCCCAGGGAGTTCCGGGTCGGCGAGCAGGGGAGAGAGCGAGTCTTCAACGGCGTAGACCGAGCGCCATTGACCACCAACCTCTTTGAACCACGAGTTGCCCGTGATGCCATGTCGGGAGGGGTACACCGCCGTCGCGAGCGTCGTATGTCCGGGTGCTGTTGAGGTTTCGGAGTGGTCGTGTGTGGTATTCGGCCACGAGGCGCCCTGATCCAGCAGACGACGCAGGCCACCGGTGAACAGATCGCCGTATTCCGCGAGCAAATCTCCCCGAAGCTGGTCGACCGAGACGAGCACGATGAGGGACGGGCGCTCCTCGGGGGGAGCATCGCCGACACCTTGGCACCCTGCGGCAAGCAGGGGTAGAAGGCTGGCGGCGGTCGCAAGACGTAGCAGAGACATGACGTTCGATCCTTTCCGAGACGGGGCGATCTGATGCCGGAGAACGATGGGCAGGCCCAGCGCAGTCCGGGCCGTAATCTATGCACGACACCCGGCGAAGGGGCCAGCCCCGAGATACATCTTTACGTGATTGTTCATCATCAAGGCAGGCGGATCGCCACATGTTCATGACGCTTCGCTTCGAGGCGCTGCTCTGGCTCCTGGTCGGCATCACCGCGGTCTGGGTTGTCTCGATGAAGGCTCGCGACGCGTCTCTGGTCGATCTTTGTTGGGGGCCCCTCTTTGCTGCGCAGGGGGTGTTTCACCTGCTGCTGGCCGATTCCCCGGGACTGCGGGGTACTCTGGCCGTGGCCATAACGGTGCTTTGGGCCGCGCGTCTGTCCCTGCACCTGGCCATGAGGAACCTCGGCGCTGGAGAGGACCGGCGCTATGCCGAAATGCGCAGGGCCGGGGGTTCGGGCTGGGGTTGGCGCAGTCTCGTAACCGTCTTTTGGTTTCAGGCGTTGCTGTCGTGGTT
>CAYVPD010000083.1:0-6459 GCA_964453545.1 uncultured Gemmatimonadaceae bacterium | reverse complement strand
GCATGGACCTCGCACGCTATTACTGATCGCCGCGCCCGCACGGATCGGTCGGTGACCCTGAAAACTCGCGTTCGCACGCTCAAGGCTGCCGCCTGGATCGGCGGTCTCACCCCGCTCGGCTACACGCTGTGGCGCTTGGCCTTCGGTGATCGCTTTGGCGTGAACCCCATCGAAGAGCTCACCCTCTGGTCGGGGCTGACGGCCGTCATTTTTCTGCTCGTAGGCCTCGCCGTCACCCCGCTGCGGAGACTCACCGGCGTCAATGCAATCCAGCAGGTGCGCCGCCTGCTCGGGCTCTTTGCGTTTTTCTACATGTCGTTGCACTTCCTGGTCTGGATGGGGCTCGATCAGGGCTTTGCCATGACCTACGTCGCCGAAGATCTCACGGAGCGCCCCTTCATCATCGTAGGGGCCGTGAGCCTGCTGCTCACGCTCCCGCTCGCCGTCACATCGACCCGCGGCTGGATGCGGCGTCTCGGGCGCAACTGGGTGCGGCTGCATTGGCTGGTGTATCCTGCCACCGGGCTTGGCCTGCTACACTACACGTGGAAGCAAAAGGCCGACATCACTGACCCCCTGATTGCCTGGAGCGTGTTCGGCGTGTTAATGCTCTATCGAATTCTGAAGTCGTGGCGTGGGCGTAGGGATGGCCAAATCGGCCAGGCGCGCCGTCTCGGCCTGATCGCCGCACTGACCTCGCCCCTCCTGCTCGGGGCCTGCGCCACGAGCGGGGCGACCCCAAGCGCGCCACGCCCCGTGCCCACACCCGCAGCTGGCGCCCCCGAAGCTCCCGCCCCCGAAACCCCCGCTGCCGTCGCAGCCGAAGGCGATAATTTCTTCGTCTACACGGCTGACGGCGCTCCCGCCACGCTCGACGATGTGGTCGCGGCCATGGCCGGCTACGATGCGGTGCTGATCGGCGAAGAGCACAATGACGTGGTCACGCACCTTGTGCAGACCCAGCTGCTTCAGCGTGGCTGGATGCGGCATCAGGCCGCTCGCCCCGTGGTCCTGTCGCTCGAAATGTTTGAGCGTGACGTGCAGTACATCGTCGACGAATACCTCGCCGACCTGATCACCGAAACGCACTTCTTGAACAGCGCACGCCCCTGGGGCAACTACGACGCTGACTACCGCCCCATGGTCGAGTTTGCCAAGGCGCACCAAGTGCCCGTCGTCGCCGCTAACGCCCCACGCCGCTACGCCAATCGCGCCTCGCGTCTTGGGCGGGACAGTCTCCAGGCGCTCGATGCTCGGGCCCGCGCCCACCTTCCGCCGCTGCCATATCCCGAGGCGACCCCAGCCTATCGCGCTGAGTGGGATGCGCTCATGGGCGATGCCATGCAACACATGGCCGGCGACCCGCTCGATGCGCAGACGCTGTGGGATGCCAGCATGGGCCACGCCATCGCCACGGCGCTCGATGCGACTCCGGGTGCTCTCGTTCTGCACATGGCCGGCGGATTCCATGTCGAAAACGGCACCGGCACCCCCGAAGCGCTGGCCCACTATCGCCCCGGCACCCGCACACTGATCGTCGCAGCGCGTCCCGCGCCCGATCCTGGGGTTTTTGACGCGGATTTGCACACCGGGTTGGGCGACTTCGTCGTGCTCACCCGCAAACCCTGACGGCGGCTTCGGCGTGCACCAGCGGTTGAAGGGGTTTCTTTTCGTGGTCGGCCTCTCGGTCATCTCGGCTGTCAGCCTGCGGCTGCTCTTCGACCGTGTGTCGCAGACGCTTGCGCCGCCCACCACCCCCGTGGCTGTCACGGTGAGCGCGGCTGAGGTCGAGCGCCGATTCATCGGCTGCGGCCGCTTCAACTTCGTCTTTGACGAGCGCGGCTACAGCTCACGCCAGTGGCCCGAAGAACTCGTGTCTGAGGGACCACTGTTTCGCGCCGACGCGTTTTTTGTGGCGAGAGACGGCGACATCTTGCCTGTACTCGATGATTCGCTCGCCGGCCCCATCGGTCGCTACCGGCTCGTCGACGCGACGGTCGAGATCGACTTCGGGGTGATGGCGGCCACGCTTTTGCCGCAAGGCGATTCGCTGGCCGGCCCGCTCACTGAGGGCGCTGGTCCACCCACTGCCCGCCTGTTTTTGCAGACGCCCGACCCGCGCCCTGCAGGCTGCGACAGGGCGCTGTAGTTGTAACGCCACGGCTGGTCCGCGCGCTGCAGATCTCCAATAACCGGACGAAACCGGGGTCGCGCGCACGGTTTTTCGCGCGACCTCAGTTCAGTCCGCAAAAACCGGCTTGAATCGAGCTGCGTGACTCGGCGCCTCAGCACACAACAAAAAAGGTCCGCGAAACGCGGACTCATTTCGTAGTGCGCCAAAATCGGCGCACGCGGTCACGATCTGGTCCGGCTGCCTCCCGTACCCCTCGCCTGCTCACGCCCCCGGGCCCTACCGCCGAAACCGCCACCCGAACTGCAGTGACAGCTGCTGCGGATTGTACCCGTCGAAGTCCAGCCACCGGTATTCCAATCCGGTGGTGAAGCGCCCGCGGCCGCCCGTGCCGCCGAGCATGGCAACCAGCGCGTAGCCACCTCGCGTCGTGCGCCCTTGGGCAGTCTCTCCGGGGAATACCGAGTTGCGCCACGCCGGCCCGCCGCCGAGCGACAGACCAGGCAAAGGCGACAGCAGCACGTCAACGCCAAAGCCGCGGTCGGTCAGCGCGTTGAAAAAGGTGAGGTCGCCGCCGGCCTGGATCGTGGGCTGAAACTTCAGAAGTGGCAGCGACACGCGGCCCATGGCACCCACCAGAAATTCCTGGTACTGCAAATCGAATCCGGCGCGCCCCACGAGCGACGCCTCGACCGCACCGGCGGGCGCCGCAGCCCGGGGTCCGCGACGCTGGCGCGTGCCAGCGGGCAAGAACTGGCCCGCCGCGGGCTGCACGGCCAGCACGAGCACAACCAGCAGCTCGGCGCACAAAGCAGCGCCCAATGCCGCAACAGATGCCCATCTGCCTGATCTCAAATTGTCCCCTTTGCCAGAGCCCGAAGCACGTCCATGGTCGTCACGATGCCGAGCAGTCGGCCGTCTTCAATGACCACAGCTCGATGGATGCGCCCGCGTACCAAGAAATCAGAAAGCTCCCGCACGTCGGCCTCAGCTTCGAGAGAAAACGTCACAGGAGTCATGATGTCAGACACCGTCATCTCGTCCATGGGTCCCGCATCGGGGCTGCGGCTCCAGTCGGGCGCCATGATGGGCGAGTCTTCGGGCAGAAAGTACGCGCTCAGCGCATCGGCTGACGCTGCCTCATCGGCCTCGTAGCCGAAGCCGTCGCCACCACCATCGAAATCTTCCGCTTCGGTCTCCATCGCCGACACCGCCATCGGCGTCCATTGGCCGAGGCCGGTCAGTGTCATGCCGGCCTCGCGCTCCTCAGAGGCCAGCCGCACCACATCAGAGGTGCTGACCACACCGAGCACCTCACCGGCATCGGTCACGACGGGCACGCCGCTGATCCCGCCCTCCGACAAGATGCGCGTCAGTTCGCGCACCGTTGTCTCCGGCCCAACCGTCACCACGTCACGTTGCATCAGATCACGCACGGTCGCCATGCGACCTCCTTCATCATCACAGGATTGCAAACAAGCCACGCCGGGCCGGGGCGCACTCAGTCCGTTGGGCGTCGCACCAGCACCGGCACCTTCACGGCACGAATCACCTTGTCGGTGGTGCTGCCCAACAGAGCACGTTGAATGCCACCGCGTCCGTGCGTGGCCATAATGACGAGATCGGCCCCCACCTCATCGACGAGTTCGGCGATGGCGTGACCGGGTTGTGCGTCGATGCGCACGTGGGTCTCGACGTCGATGCCGCGCTCCCGTAGCGAGTGCGCGCGCTCGTCCATGTATTCGCTGGCTGCGTCCTTGGCCTCATCGACCAGCTGCGCATTCATCTGCACGGTGTGCGGCAGATAGGGAGAGGCGATTTCGACCGGGTAGGCCACGATCCGCACCAGGTGCACCTTCGCGCCGAATTCCTTGGCCAAGGTGTGCGCCTCAGCGAGTTCGGATTCCGCGAGGTCAGATCCATCGAGGGGCACCACGATGCTCGAAATGGTCGGGAGCTCAAACGAAGCGACATCAGCCGCTTCCGCTCTCTCCGGCGGCCGCACCACGAGCACCGGCAGGTGGGTGTGGCGCAGCAGCCCGTCGGTCACACTGCCGAGCCAGGCCCGGGTAAACGCACCCCGGCCGTGGGTCGCCATGACAATCAGTTCGGCGCTGACATCGCGGGCCCGCTCAAGCAGGGAGTCGACCACCCGCCCCGAGCCCACCCAGGCATCAACGGTTCCAGACGTCTGGGTCTCGAGCCGCGTACGCACCTTCTTGAGGTACTCCTCCGACCAGTCCCAGGCCGCGCTCTCCCACTCTTCATATGAAAAGCTGGGAATCGGCTCATGCACCGAAGCCAGATGCACATCGGCGTCTGCCGTGCGACCCATGGCAAGGGCCCAAGGGAGTGCGGCTTCGGCAAAGGTCGAGCCGTCGAGCGACACGAGAATCGAGCGGTACATGAGGGCCTCCAATCCTGAGAAACGGGGCGGCTGGCCACCCGCGGCCCTCCGCCGTTGAACTACACTTCGATACGCGCCACCACGGGAGCCGGGTCAATGCGAGATTCGTGCCGTGCTGAGCCGATCGCTTCCAGCCGCGCCTGCTGCAGCGGCAGCACGAGCGCGACGCGCGTGCCTCTGCCGGGAGACGAGGCGATCGAGAGGTGCCCAAGCGCGTACTGGGCCCGCTCGCGCATGCCCACGAGCCCGAGGTTTGAGAAATCAGCCAAGCGGCCCATGGCAGGCACATCAAAGCCACAGCCGTCGTCAATCACGGCCACGCGCAGCTGGTTGGCGGTCTGCACAAACGAGACATCGATGCGTGAGGGTGCACCATGCTCGACGGCGTTGCAGATCGCTTCTTGCACGATGCGAAACAGCCCCAGTCGCGCATCACTGCTCAGTCGCGCCTCGGGAATGTCGCCGTCAAAGGCAATCGGCACTCCGGTCTTTTCGTGCACCATGCGCACGTGGGCCTCGAGGGCTGAGCGTACACCGAGTTCATCGAGCTCGGGCGGGCGCAGCCGCCGTGCCACACTGCGAATCTCTTGCAGCGCAAGCCGCAATTCGTCGCTGATCTCTGCGATGCCCGACACGTCAACCGACGGATCGATATGGCGCTCCAAGATGCGCAGCCGCACGAGCACGCCGGCCATGGTCTGGGCGGTGCCTGCATAGAGCTCGTGGGCCAGCCGTTCCCGTTCGCGCTCTTCAGAGAGCAGTACCCGCCGTGACAGATCGCGCTGTGTGCGCTTGGCCAACGCCACAGCATCGAGCATCTCGTTGAGCACCCGCGCCAGCCGCCTCGTGCGATCATCGGCAAAAGCCCAGTTGGGGGCCCGGGCGCGCCAGTCGCCCATCGTCACGCGTCGCGCCGTCTCGGTCAGATCATCCATCGGGCGCAGCGCCACTCGCAGGATCCACCCCGACAGCAGCGCACCCAACGCAAACGTCAGCAGCCCGATCATCAGCAAGTCGGGCCAATCGTTACGCCCCGGCAGCAGCCGCACAGCCAGCACCAGCACCAAGGTGATGACCGCCACCTGGGCTGCAAACAGCTTCCAGAAGAGCGGAACACGCCTCATCTGGTCCACTGGTGTCGATGCGATGGGTTCAGGGGCCATAAATCAACAAATCAGAGAACATTGCGTGCGTCGCTTCTTGGCAACGCCGCAATCGCTTACCAAGTTGCCACAGACGCCCCTGACCGTCTGTCAGGAGGGCGCGTTGCTCCGTGTGGGGAGTTTCGCCACACTCAAAACAGGAATTCTTCGGACCTCGTGCTCACTCCTCCCGTGACCAGCGAGAACGACCGCATCGTTTTTGATAGCTCCCCCGACGGCATCCTCCTCGTCGACGGTGCCGGTCGGGTGCGTCGTGCCAACGCTCAGGCCGAGCGGCTCTTTGGCTTTGGTACCGGAGAACTCGAAGATCAGCCGGTTGATGCGCTGATCCCGACCGAGTTCCGCGCCACCCACGAGCAGCACCGCGAGCGCTATCTGGAGCACCCGTCGGTGCGGCCCATGGGCATCGGCATGGAGCTGCAGGCCCAGCGGCGCGATGGCATCACATTCCCCGTCGAGATCTCGTTGGCGCCAATTGAGACTGCGGAGGGCCGCTGGGTGCTCGCCACGATTCGTGACGTCACCCTGCGCAAGCGGCTGCGCGACTTTGGCGCGGGGGCCCTGCGCGCCACCGAAGACGAGCGGGCCCGCATTGCCCGAGAACTGCACGATGATACGGCGCAGCGGCTGGCCACGATTTTGGTGCGCCTACGCCTGGTCGAGCGCAACATCGACAGCGTCGAGGCGCTGGATCGGCTTGAAGAGATTCGCGGGGCGCTGCAAGACACCTGCGAAGGCGTACGCCGCATTGCGCGGGG
>CAYVPD010000082.1:0-6474 GCA_964453545.1 uncultured Gemmatimonadaceae bacterium | reverse complement strand
GGCACTCGCCTGAGCCGCCGCCTCGGCAAACAGCTGCGTCTGGCTCTGTACCTGCTCCAGCAGTCGCACCGCCTCGCGCAGAATCGGATCCCGCTCCATGCGGATCTCGGCGGCCGCCCCGAGGCGGTCCATGCGGTCGGCAACGCTGATTTCAGCCCGCCAGCGCAGGTAGGCGAGCACGCCCTCGGCCTCTAGAAGTTCTGAGGGCAAACCTTCTTCGATCAGCTTCCCGACGAAGACGTCGAAGCGATCCGCACGCAGCGTCGGATCGCCGCCCTGGGCCATGAGCTCCTGAGCCTCGGCAAACCCGAACTCGGCGATGCGCAGCGGCAGGGGAATGCGGGCGTCGACGGCACCTTGCAGCAGGTCACGCTCTGCGAGGGTAAGGGTGTCGTCTTCGAGCATCAGGTCCGGGAAGATGCCCCCAGCGGCGACGAGCTCTCGCCCCGACTGCGATACAATCGTCGGAAACGTATCGACATCCTCGGGCAAGGGTCGGCCTTCGGCATCACGCCCGCGGTGCAGGGAGCGGCCGAGCGGGGTCACCCACTCTCCGGTCGTCAGCCGTATGCGCCGACCCGCCGGCAGGTTCAGCACCGTCTGCACCAGACCTTTGCCGAACGTGCGCTGCCCGATGATCAGGGCGCGGTCATGGTCTTGAAGCGCGCCGGCGAGAATTTCCGATGCTGATGCGCTGTATCCGTTGACCAGCACAACCATGGGCACGTTGGGGAGACGCGCCGGCACTCGATCGGTCCAGCTCTCATCTGCCTTTTCTCCGTCGCCTCCGGGCACGCGCGAGCGGGTGCCCGCTAGCTTTTGCCCGGGCGAGAGGAATAGATCCGAGAGCATGAGTGCCTCGTCGAGATAGCCACCCGGATTGCCGCGCAGGTCGACGATCAGGCCGCGACTTGCATCTCGCCCGTCAAGCAGCGAGTCCATTTCTTGCGCCGCGCCGCGTGCGAAACGGTCCATGAAGACATAGGTCAGCCCATCTCCCATGTCATCGACTTTCACCGTCTCGACGTGCACCTGAGCGCGCACGATGTCAAAGGTGAGCGGCTCGTCATAGCCCTCGCGTTCGATGACGACGGTCACCGAGGTGCCCGGTTCGCCACGTACCACATCGGAGACCTGAGAGCTGGTCCACGCCGTCGCATCTTCGTCGTTTATCGCAAAGACGATGTCGCCCACCTGCATGCCCGCGGCGTCGGCCGGGTATCCCCGGAACACGGCCGTCACTGTAACCCGATCGTTGAGCTCCGTGATCTGGATGCCGATACCCGCGTAGTTGCCGGTATTGGCCTCATCAAAGGCCTCGGCCTCTGCAGGGGTGAAGACTTCGGCGTAGGGGTCGTTGAGGGCTGCGACCATGCCATCAAGGGCCGCAACCCAAAGCGCAGAGTCGGTGGGCGGCGTCATGGCCAACTGGGTGATTGCCTCGAGCGCTCCCATGAAAACTTCCGCCTGATCTGCCGCCCCTGAAGTGGCACGGGGCAGGGAACCAGGAGAGCGCAGTCGCGCCGACTGGGCCTCGACCGCATTCGCCGTTCCCAGAGACAAGAGGGCAACGAGAGGGAGCAGAATCCGGCGCATGCGCATCGTCCAGGCGAGAGTGGGAGTGGTTCGGGTTGAACCCCGCCGCTTTGTCGAGCGTTCCGGGGCCCGCTGGCGCGGGGCGTGTGTCTCGCTACCTTCAGGCGTCAGCGAGATCGTGTTTTCAGATGTCCGGCCGACCTCGAGTCGTCGAGGTGCGATTTGTTCGAGTCCGAACGGTTTGATTCCGAGTTTCTGCGCGTACGCCATGTCTTCGTCTCAGCGAGATTCGTCAATTTCAGTCGACAACCCTCGGGCGCCTGACGCCTCAGGGGCTGTGGCTACAAGCTCAGCCTCCGCAGCTTCAGGCTCCGGGCTGCGGCTGCGTGTCGTGCAATGGCATCCCCGCAAGGCCCGCCCCGAACACAACCTCGACGCCATCGGCAAAGAGCTGAATGCCGCAGACGACTGCGATGTCGTGGTCTTTCCAGAGACCGCTCTGACGGGGTACTTCGTCGAAGGCGGTGTGCTCGAGGGCGCACGCAGCTGTGACGAGGTAGCCCAAGGGCTGGGCACGCTCCGACCGGGTGCACCAGACGCCATCATCGGCTTCTACGAGCGTCATCGCAACCAGTTGTACAATGCGCTCGCCTATTTCGAGGCCGCCGATGGGCGCTACGAGGTGCGGCATGTGCATCGCAAGCTGTTCCTGCCGACCTACGGACTCTTTGACGAGGCCCGGTTCGTCACCGAGGGCCGCCGAGTGCGGGCCTTCGACACTCGTTTCGGGCGCCTGGGATTGCTGGTGTGCGAAGACCTCTGGCACAGCTTGCCCGCCACGATCTTGGCCCTCGACGGTGCCGAACTGCTGGTCGTCGCCAGCGCAGCGCCCGCACGCGATTTCTCGGCGGGGCCGGGTCAGCGCGGCGATTACGACTCGCGGGGCCTGATCGCACCGGGAAATGTGGCCCGATGGCATCGACTGGCTCGATCAACCGCTGAAGAGCACGGCATTTTCGTCGCTGTGGCCCAGTTGGTCGGCTCTGAGGGTGGCAAGCTGTTGGCCGGGGGATCGCTGATCGTGGCGCCCGACGGCGACACGCTGGCCGAGGCGCCGATCTTTGATGCGGCGCAGATTTCGGCCGAACTGCATGGACGTCGCATCGCTCGTGTACGGGCAGAGACGCCCCTGCTTGGCGACCTCGAGACTCGTCTTGAGACGCTGCAGAGCGAGCTTGATGCGGCGATCTATCGAGCTGACGAAGGCGCCGATGACAGCGAAGATGAGCTCCGGCGCGCATCACTCCCAACCGGTCATGGTGGTCCGATCTCCCCGACCGACGGGCACCTACTCGACCTCGACTACGAGCGCGTGGAGCAGGCCCTTGTGCACTTCATCTGTGAAGAAGTGCAGCAGCGACGAGGCTTTGAGCGCGTGGTTGTCGGCGTCTCCGGCGGGGTCGACTCAGCCGTAGCGTTGCATCTGGCCTGCCGGGCGCTGGGACCCGAAAACGTCTTTGGCTTCCGGCTGCCCTATGCGACCTCGAGCGCCGACTCGTTGGCCCACGCGGACCTCGTTTTGACGCAGACGGGTGCGCACGCGCGTACGATCGATATTTCGGCCGCCGTCGATGGTTACCTCGCGACCAACGAGCCCGAGGCTGACGGGCTGCGTCGCGGCAACGTCATGGCCCGCACCCGGGCGATCGTGCTTTTCGATCAGGCGGCCAAGCTGTCGGCCCTCCCCCTCGGTACGGGCAACAAGAGCGAGCGCCTGCTTGGGTACTTCACCTGGCACGCTGACGACTCGCCGCCGATCAATCCGCTCGGCGATCTCTTCAAGTCGCAGGTCTGGGCGCTCGCCCGGCATCTGGGCGTGCCTTCTGAAATCGTAGACAAGCCGGCCAGTGCCGATCTGGTACAGGGCGTGCACGACGAAGACGAGTTGGGCGTTGCCTATGCCGATGCTGATCCGATCTTGCATTGGCTCCTGCGCGGGTGCACTCCCGTCGAATTGAAAGCGGCCGGCTTCAGCGCGGCCCATGTCGACCTGGTGCATCGACGCCTTGAGGGCACGCACTGGAAGCGCAGACTGCCGACGGTTGCGGTTCTCTCGAGCACCGCGATCGGCGAGTTCTATTTGCGCCCCGTCGACTACTGAGCTGTCGCAAGCCCCATGCTTTTGGTCATCGACAATTACGACTCGTTCACGTTCAACCTGGTCCAGCTCTTCGGTGAGCTGGGCGAGGCCCCGGTCGTGGTGCGCAACGACGAGAAAACAGTCGATGAGCTCGCCGCCATGGGTCCGTCGCGCATTGTCGTATCGCCCGGGCCCTGCACCCCCACCGAAGCTGGCGTCAGCATCGAGGTGGTTCGCGAGTTGGGCGCCCGTATTCCGCTGCTTGGCGTCTGTCTCGGACATCAGTCGATCGGTGAGGCCTTCGGTGGCCGCACCATTCGGGCTGGTCGCCTGATGCACGGCAAGACGTGCGCGATCGAGCACACCGGACAAGATCTCTTCCAGGGGCTGCCCAACCCTCTGACCGTCACCCGCTATCATTCGTTGGTGACCGACCCTGATGCGTTGCCCGCTGACCTCGAGCCGATCGCTTGGTCTGATGAGGGCAGGGGACGGCGTGAAATCCAGGCGATGCGGCACCGCAGCCTGCCAATCTGGGGTGTGCAATTTCACCCTGAATCTCTCTTCAGCGAGGGCGGGCGCGCCCTGCTGGCCAATTTTCTGTCAGTTCGTTTGCCTTAGAAAGCGAGATGGTCTGATGTCGATCGATACTTCGTTGACGTCGTTGCCGCACAGCGTAGCCCTGCGTCTTGCCCCCCGGCGTCGCACCGCACCTCTGCTTCTTGTGCTTGCCGTTGCGGTGATGCCGGGCCTGGTTCCGGCGGGCTTGGTTCCGGCAGGCTTGGCCCCGGCGGGCGCCTCGGCGCTCGCTGCCCAGCAGCCCGAGGCCGCCGCGGCTCAGACGATCCGGCCCTGGGCTCCGCAGCAGGTACGAGCCGAAGACTATGCCCGCGCCGAGCAGCGCCTCTCGCAGGCGATGCTCCCGCTACTAACCCGGTGGAACGTGTCGCCCATCTGGGCTCCCGATGGCGCACGCTTTACCTACCGCAACCTGATCGAGGGAGGCTTCGAATGGGTCGCAGTCGACCCCGAATCCGCTACGCGCGAGCTCGCCTTTGATCATGACGTGCTCGCATCACGACTGGGCGCGACCTTCGAGCGCCAGCTCGATGCTCGGCGGCTGATGCTTGGCGACGTTGAGGTCACTGGCACCACCGTTCGCTTCAGCTACGAAGGGGAGCAGTGGAGCTGTGCCCGCGACGGGTCGTCGTGCACCCGGGGTGGCCCGCTGATGCCCTCACTCGGGCGCACGCATGTCGTGTCGCCGGATGGCTCCAAGGCCGTCTTCATTCGCGACCACAATCTGTTTCTGCTCGACGTGGCCACGGGCGAAGAGACCGCGCTCACGTTTGATGGCATCGATGGCTACGGATATGCGACCAACGATGCAGGCTGGGTGCGTTCTGACGAACCGGTGGTGCGCTGGTCTCCCGACTCCCGTTGGGTCGCCACGTTTCGCCATGACGGCCGTAGCGTCAGCATGATGCATCTCGTGACGACCAATATCGGCGCGCCGGAGCTGATGTCGTTTCGCTATCCGCTGCCCGAAGATTCGTTGCCCTTCATGATCGAGCGTGTCGTGATCGACACCGACATGCCCGGCGAGGTACGCTTTCTGAACATGGCGCCGGATCCGCATCGCTCGACGATCTGTGACCACATCTACTGCAACGGCACGTTCTCTGATGTGGACTGGGCCGTCGACGGCTCGCAACTCGCCTTCGTCTCGTCGTCACGCGATCACAAAGTCGCCACTCTTCGCGTGACCGATCCGCAGACCGGCGAGGTGCGCGAGGTGTTTGAAGAGCGCTCGAAGACGTGGTTTGAATCGGGTGTCGACCATGTAAACTGGAGCGTGCTATTCGACACCAACGAGTTCATCTGGTGGTCGCAGGAGTCCGATTGGGGGCACCTCTATCTGCACGATCTCGCAACGGGCGCGCGCAAGCAAACAATCACCTCGGGTGATTGGAACGTGCTGCAGGTCGTGCATGTCGACCCCGCGACTCGTCAGATCTGGTTCATCGGCAATGCGCTTGAAGATGGCTATCCGTACTTCCAACACTTCTACAAGGTCTCAATCGACTCGGGCGAGCTTACGCATCTGACCCCCGGCGAAGGCCATCACGAAATCGAGCTCTCGCCCGATCGGCGCTACTTTGTCGATACGTGGTCCACACCGATTCGGCCTCAGACCATCGTTTTGCGCTCGACCACTGACGGCTCGGTCATCACAGAGCTCGAGCAGGCCGATGTCAGCCGCCTGATGGCTGCCGGGTGGAAGGCGCCGATCCCGTTCTCGACCAAGGCGCGTGACGGCCAGACCGATCTGTACGGCCTTATGTACACCCCTACGCGCATGGAGGCAGGCTACAAGTATCCGGTCGTCAACTATCTCTACCCCGGTCCCCAGACCGGCAGTATCGGCAGCCGCGCCTTCAATCCCGCCCGTCGCGATCACCAGGCCATCGCCGATCTTGGCTTCATCGTGATCGAGGTCGATGCAATGGGCACGCCGCTTCGCTCCAAGTCGTTTCATACGGCCTGGTACGGAGACATGGGTGACAACGGTTTGCCCGATCAGATCACCACAATTCAGCAGCTCGCCGAGCGCCACGATTTCATTGATCTCGATCGCGTGGGCATCTGGGGGCACTCGGGTGGTGGCTTCGCGTCGACCGCTGGCATCTTGCGTTACCCCGACTTCTACAAGGTCGCGGTCTCGCAGGCCGGCAATCACGACAACCGCAATTATGAGGATGACTGGGGCGAGAAGTGGCAGGGGCTGCTGGAGGAGT
>CAYVPD010000081.1:0-6514 GCA_964453545.1 uncultured Gemmatimonadaceae bacterium | reverse complement strand
CGAGAGGTGCACCCGCTTGCCGACCTGAGCGCACGAACCCACCAACGCATGGCTGTCGACCATGGTACCCTCATCTACCCACGCGCCGATGTTGATGTAGGCTGGGGGCATCACGACAACACCCCGAGCGAGGTAGGCACCTGAGCGCACACTACTTCCGCCAGGGACAATCCGAATGCCCTCTTCAGGACCGTTGGTCTGGCGCAACGAGAGGGTGTCCCGATCGGCGTAGGTGAACGTGGCCCCATTGAAGGGGGCGTTGGCGTCGGCCGGGTGGGGCACAAAATCATGCGTTTCACCGCAGCGGAATGCCAACAAAATGCCCTGCTTTACCCAGGTCACAGCCTGCCAAGCGCCCGGGCCGATGGGTTCGGCCGCGCGCACATGCCCCGCGTCCAGTTCGGCCAAGAGTTCGGCGACCACAGCGCGCGAGGCGTCGCGATCGGCTGCACTTCCCGCTTCAAAAAGGGAGACAACGCGGGCTTCGAGTGAACCTGAGGTCATGCGAGCACTCCTGCGAGCTTCAGGGCATCAACAAGCCGAGCGCGGCTTTCGTCGCGCAGGGCAACCAAGGGCAGACGGACGTGGGCCGGAGCGCGTCCCATGAGTTCGAGCGCCGTCTTGACCGGAACCGGATTCGATTCCACGAAATTCGCCCGCAGCAGGGGCAGCAGGCGCATGAAGATGTCGCGCGCTTCGGCGAGGTGGCCGTCTGAGATCTGATCAAACAACGAAACCAGCGCAGAAGGCACCTCATTGGCTGCCACCGAGATCACTCCCTCGGCACCTGCAGCCAGAGCGGGCAGGGCCAGCTCGTCATCGCCCGAGAGCACGGTAACGTGCGCCGGACGCTGAGCGAGCAGGGTCAGCAACTGATCGATTTGCCCTGCGGATTCCTTGACGGCCCGAACCAGCGGCACAGCGTTCGCCACGCGCACGATGACATCGGGCGGCACGTTTTGCCCGGTGCGTCCCGGTACATTGTACAAGACGATGGGGCGGTCTGCGGCCTCGGCCACGGCGCGATAGTGGGCGATTAGCCCGTCGGGCGAGGGTTTGTTGTAGGGCGGCGTGACCACCAGCAGCCAGTCGGCGCCTGCTTCGGCAGCGGCCTGCGCAAGTCGACATACCTGACGCGTGTCGTTGCCGCCCGCCCCGGCGATGATCGGCACGCGGCCCTCAGCGATCTCGACCGTGCGTGCGATCAGTCGGTGCTGTTCGTCAGCGTCGAGCGTCGCACTCTCTCCCGTGGAGCCACAGGGCACGAGACCGTGCACTCCTTCAGCGAGCGTCCATTCGACGTGCGCCGAAAAGGCATCCATATCCAGGGCACCATCCGCCGACATTGGCGTGACCAAGGCGGGAATGATTCCGCGCAGAGCATCGGTTGGCATGGATGGATCTCCGGGGAACGCCGCCAAGCAATTGGTCAGACGGGAGAAAGTGGGTTCGAAAACGCGAACGCTCGCTGCTACCCATGCGGGGTCGGAGCGATCCCCCATCTTCAGCAGACTGCGTTGCCGTGGGCCGCTGTCGATCGAGATCGGCGAACCGTAGCGGGCGTGCAAGAGTACTACGCCCTGAACCGCAGTGCGCGCGACCGGCGCCCCTTTGCTATTTTACCGCCCATGCTTTCCACCCATACGCTTCGACATCTGCTGCACCGGATCGCTGGATCCGCGGTGCTGGGCGCGGCTCTGCTTGTGGCTGCTGCCTGCGACACCAATTCCGAATTCGGGGCCTTGCAGCGGGGCGACGTGCTCTTTGCGACCGACTCCCTCGAGCAGGCGCTGGCCGAGTATCGTCTCGCGGTGGTGCAGGGGGGCAATGATCCGGCCTTGCTGGCCCGCGTGGCGCACACCTATGTGGAGCTTCGTCGTGTCGATCCCGCGGTAGAGTTCTACCAGTTGGCCGCGGCGGCTGACCCGTCATGGGCCGATCAGGGAGCCGTCGATCTCATGCGTTTGGCTGAGCTCGCCGATCAGAGCGGTGACCGTTTTCTCATGGCCACGGCAGTATCACGAGCGCTGGAATTGAAGCCGGGGCTTGGCCTGGGCGACATGGCGCTCCCTCTGGCCCGGCATTTCTTTCGCAACGGGGAATACGGCCCGGCGCTCCCGCTGTATCAGCGGGCCTTGGTGCGCAACGACACGACGTCAGAGATCCTCTTCGAAGTCGGGCAGGTGCATGAAGAAATCGGGGACTGCCAGCAGGCCCTGTACTTCTTCGAGCGCTTCAGGGAGCTGGCGCCTCGCCGCGAGCAGTCACGCTCCGACTGGCACATCGGCACCTGCGCTTTTACGCTGGCTCGTGATCTGAGAAGTCAGGCGGTGCAGGGCACGAGTGAGCCTGACGCGCGTGCGCTGCCCGATCCGGTTCTGCTCGAAGAAGCGTTGACGCATGTCGATCGAACGATCGAGCTGGGCGAGCCGCGAAACATCCAGGGCTCGGCCTGGTTCGAGCGGGGGGAGATTCTGGCGGCTCTCGGCGACTGCGCGGGATCGCTGGCGGCGTTTGAGCGCGTGCGCACCGTCGAGGCCTCAGCCTCGTCAGCGACAGCGTCGCGTGCGCTTGAGCGCATCGACCTGCTGCGCTTCGGACGAGGGCTGGATCGGTTGCGGCCGTCTGGGGCCTGTTACTGAGCGAAGCGCTCGCCCAACCACTCGTCGAGGGTGAACAGGCCGCGTCGCCCCCGTACCCAGGCAGCCGCTTCGATCGCTCCGCGTGCGAAACCACCGCGGCTGCGCGCCTCATGGGTGAGCACGATCCGATCATCGGGCCCTTCGAGAGAGATTGTGTGTGTGCCGGAGATCTCGCCGGAACGTGTCACAGCGACCTGCAGCACTGAGGGGTCCAACGGGGCCTGAGACAGGTCGAGCGACCACGACGTCTTGCGGCGCAGGCCACCGAGCAGAGTGTCGATCAACTGGCGCGCTGTGCCGGACGGGGCATCGACCTTGTGGCGGTGGTGCGCCTCATGCAGATGCACATCGTAGTCGTCGACCGCATCGGCAAGACGCGCAGCCTCGGCAACCAGACGGGTGAAGAGCGCCACGCCAAGGCTGAAGTTGGGGGCCACGACCAAGCCGCGTCCTGCCGCAATGAAGGCTTCCCGTAACTGCTGCACGACCAAGGCGTCGTCGCTCCAGCCCGTGGTGCCGCTCGCGACATCGATGCCGAAGCCCGCCAACTGCTTCAATACGTCAGGAGCCACCTCAGGACGGGTGAATTCGATGGCCACGTCGGCGCCGTTGAGGGTGGCCGCGTTGAGGGCCTGTGCGTGATCGATGCGTGCGGTGACCTCGTGGCCGAGCTTCAGGGCAGCGGCCTCGACTTCGCGCCCCATGCGGCCGTATCCGACGATGGCAATTTTCATCAGTTGGTCTCGTTGGAGGTCAGATGGCGGGCCGCAGCCTCGATCAGTTCGGCGTGAAGGCGGCCCACCAGCGGTACGGCCTCGGGTTCGTCCACCACCAGCGACAGACTCACGTCTGAAGCCTGCGATACCAGATGGACGGGTGTGCGGCCCACCACGTCAAAGACCCGCGCGTTGATGCCGGGTTCACGCATCAGACCGCGCCCGACGACCGTAACGGTTGCAAGATCATGCCGAATGCGCACATCGGCAAAGGCGGCGAGTTCGCGCTCGACGGCGGAGAGGTCTTGCGATCGGTCGAGTGTGAAGGCGGTGCTGGTGTGCGATGTCGCCACGAGATCGACGGGCACCTGATGCCGGGCGAGCACCTCGAAGACGCGCGCCAGAAAGCCGAAGGGCATGGCGCTGGGGTGGGATCGCACCTGAATCAGCGCAACGCCCATCTTGTGCGCGACGGCAGCGACACCGGCCGGCCCATGGCGCTCGCGCAAGATGACGGTGCCCTCGCGCTCGGGCTCAAAGGTGCTGCGCACGCGCACGACCAGTCCGTGGGCCACGGCATGTTTGGCGGCGGCCGCGTGCAGCACTTTTGCGCCGAAGTGGGCCAGCTCGACGGTCTCTTCAAAGCCCAGGGTGGCGAGGTTGCGGGGGGTCGCCACGGCACGGGGATCACCCGACATCACACCGTCGACATCGGTCCAGATGTGAATTTCGCTGGCCTCGAGTGCAGCCCCGATGAGGGTGGCAGAATAGTCGGAGCCACCTCGGCCCAGCGTCGTCGTGCGCCCATCGGCTGCCGCCCCGATAAAGCCACCCAGCACGGCCACCCGCCCCGCCTCGAGCACCGGGCGCACGACGGCCGAGGCCTGCACGGCGAGGGCGCCTGCGTCAGGGTGGGCCTCGCCGAACGCAGCATCGGTGCGCACCACGGAGCGCGCATCGATGTGCGTCGCCGGCACGCCCGCGCCTTGCAGGGCCTGCGTGAGCAGCAGCGACGAGAGGTCTTCGCCCGCCGCCACGACGGCATCGCGCTGCTCAGCGCTGGGCCTTTGGTGCCCGCTTTCGCGGGCCGCCATCTCGGCGCGCAGCCGCGTGAAGACCGGAGCGAGCAGCCCTATGTCGACCTGCAGTTCGCCCTGCAGTTCGCGCAGCACCCCTTCGTGCCGCCGCTGCAGCTCGGCGATACGCGCCTCGCGCGCCAGTTCAGCCGCCTCCAGATCACCCGGCTGCGTGCCCTCCGGCGCCTCGAGCAGTTGCTGCAGAGCATCGGTCACGCCCTGCAGCGCAGAGACCACGATGACGTAGCCCACCTCATCTGTGGTGCGCAGGCGCTCCTGCGCGATCAGCCCGGCCACGCGCTGCAGGCGTGGCGCGTCGGCGACCGACGAGCCTCCGAACTTGAAGACGCAGATCTGCTTCATGCGCGCGCCGTCTCGCGCCCTGGCACGCGCCCTGACGCGCGAGCCTCGCGCAGGTCAGCGTGCAAGCCAGCCTCGTGCCACGGCCAGCTCGGCATTGAGCAGGGCCGCACCCGCCGCCCCGCGAATCAGGTTGTGGCTGAGCACCACGAAGCTCGCGTGCTGCACGCTGCACCGTCGAATGCGGCCCACGCTCACGGTCATGCCATTGCCGAGGTCACGATCGAGGCGTGGCTGCGGGCGATCTTCGTCATCGAGCACCTCAATTGAGGGCCGCGGCATCGTCGGCAACCCCAGCCCGGTCAGCGGAGACGCAAAGTCACGCAGCACCTGCACGACCTCCTGTGGCTTGGCATCATGCTGAAACGCCACCGACACGCTTGCCGTGTGACCATGAAGCACGGGCACACGCGTGCACGTGGCGCTCACGGTGAAGTCGGCGCCGACGATCGCCCCGTCGACCAGGCCGCCCAGAATTTTTCGGGGCTCGCGCTCCACCTTGTCTTCTTCGTTCCCGATGAAGGGGATGATGTTGTCAACGAGGTCGCCCGCTGCGGGTCCGGGGCGTCCGGCGCCCGAGATCGCTTGGAGCGTGGTCACCACGACCGACCGCAGCCCGAAAGCCTGATGCAACGGGGCGAGGGCCACGACCAGCCCCGCGACCGAACAGTTGGGATTGGTGATGATACCACCGCTACCACCCCCCCAACGGGTACGCTGCGCATCAAGTAGGTCGAGATGCTGCGGGTTCACGTCGGGTACGAGCAGGGGCACCTGCGCATCGGCGCGAAAGGCCGAGGCATTGCTCACCACCAGATGGCCCGCGCCTGCCAGGCGCGCCTCGACTTCGAGGGCGCGGTCGGCCGGAAGTGCCGAGAGCACGAGTGGGGCCTCGAACGCGTCGTCAAGCGATTTCAGCGTGACTTCAACGATCGATGACGGCAGCGCCCGCCCTGCGGCTCCGAGTCGGGCCCCGAGCCGCTGGCCCGCCGAGCGGTCTGACGCGGCGACCTCGACAACCCGAAACCAAGGGTGATGGGCCAGCAGCGCGAGCAGTTGCTCGCCCACCATGCCCGTAGCGCCGAGCACGGCGACCGGGATCATATCTTGTGGTGTTTTCATGCCTCGATGCTACCCAAGGCGCCGACCGATGCCAAGATGGACCGGTCGCACAAGCTCGATCTGCCGTTCTGGCAGAAAAACCGATGGAAATCGTTGGCACGCGGGTTGCTCAACACTTGGGCAGCGTCCGGGGCGCCGAGTCCCGGCTGAGCCACATCTTTTTTCAGGAGCTAAAACCCATGGCGATCATGCGCTATTCCACCCGCAATCCTTGGCGTGAACTCGACACTTTGGCGAGCCGCCTGAGCCCCCTCTTCGACGATGTATTCCCGACTCCGTCGACGTCGGGCAACTGGTCACCCGCCGTGAGCGTCGAAGAGACGGCCGATGCCCTCGTGCTCACCGCTGAACTGCCCGGTATGGGGCAAGACGACATCGAGCTTGAGGTCGAAAACAACATTCTCACGCTGCGTGGCGAGAAGTCGGAGGCTCGTGAAGAGGGTGGTGAGCATCGCAAGTACCACCTCTGGGAACGCCGCTTCGGGACCTTTGCCCGCTCGTTCACGCTGCCCCGCACCGTGCGGGCCGACGATATCGAGGCGAGCTTCGATCATGGAGTACTGACGGTGCGCATGCCCAAGGCCGCTGAGGCCAAGAG
>CAYVPD010000080.1:0-6514 GCA_964453545.1 uncultured Gemmatimonadaceae bacterium | reverse complement strand
CCATCATCCAAAGCATGGCGCTCCGTACCGTTGCGGCATCAGAGGTCGCCAGAATCAGGGCGATGACGGCCGAGAAGAAGGCCCCAATGACGACGCCGGCCAGCAGCAGCACCCGCACATCGAGGCGTCGGTCGGCCGCCGCCGCGACACCGAAGACCAACCCAATCGCCACGAGGGCGCCCACAAATGCAGCGGCGGGCAGCGCCCACGAGGCCAGGCTGACGAGGCCGAGGGCGAGCACAGCTACAGCGCCGGCCGCAGCCCCGGCGCTGACGCCCAAGATGTAGGGCTCGGCCAGCGGATTGCGAAGCAGGGCCTGAAATACCGCTCCGGCGAGAGCGAGGCCGCCCCCGACGATGCCCGCGAGCAGCACACGGGGAAGCCGCAGCTGCACCACGACTTCGGCATTGAACGGCCCGTCGCCGAGCACAGCGCGCAGGATCTCACCCGGCGCGACTTGAACGCTCCCGATGAAGAGGGCGAACAGGGCCGCGACGAGCGGGCTCAGCGCGAGCAGCCCGATGCGCACGAGTCGGTGACTCATGGCTGTGGCGGCTCCTGAAGGTCCACCAAGTTCAGCCCAGGGTGCAGGGCCTTGGCCACGTCACGAGCGGCGCGGCCGAGCGAGGGCCCCGGGATCACAACATCGCTGGTCACCCGTGCCACACGACGCTGGCGAGTGATGCGCTCGTCGAGCTCCACACCGGGAGCGGTTAGCACGACGTCGATGGCTCGTGTCGCGAGAACCTCGGGATTCACCGCTGCATAGAGCTCGGGCAGGTCAGCAAGCGCGTTGACGCCCCCGGCGAGCGTGATCAGTTCGTCGATGAAGGTGCCTGGCCCCGCCGTCCACGGGGGTGTGCCCCCCATGAGAAACACGGCACGCACCGGGGGCTGATTCCGAGTCTGTTCGCGCACGGCATCGAGCTGCGCTCTCAGGTCACTGGCCAACGCCTCGGCTCGCTCTGTTCGACCGGTCACCCGACCGAGCCAAGTGATCATATCAAAGACGTCGGCAATCTGATCGGGTCGCACGGCGAGGTGCGCAATGCCGAGTTCGTCGAGGCGGGCCGGCGTTGTCGTGTCACTGCTGCCCTCAAAGCGAATCACCAAATCGGGGGCGAGGGTGCTCAGCACCTCGAGGTCAGGCCCGAGGCCGCCACCGACGCTGGGCAGGTGCTGCAGGGCTGGCAGAGTATCAAAATTCGTGCGCCCCACCAAGCGTGCCGTGTCGCCCAGCGCGAGCAAAATGTCGTTGGCTGCGGGCACGAGCGCGACGATACGAAGCGGTGGTGCTTCGAGCGTGAGCCGCCGTCCAGCCGCATCAATCAGCGAGATGCCATCCCCAGAAACAGTCTCGCCGGTGGGGGTGTGGGAGGCCGCCCCGTCAGAGGCCGGGGTGTCAGGAGAGCAGGCCGCCAGAACCAGCAGCACTGCCCCTGCTGCTGCAAGGTGCCGACGGATCATCCGTCGATCGTCGTCGCGGTGGCAGTCGCCGGGGTTGCAGCATCGACATCGACACAGGGCGAGGCGAACGCCTCCTGCCAGATGTCGCCATCACGGTCCAAGACTACGGCCGATCGCGCGGCGACCCCAAACACCTCGAGCACGATCTCATGGTCTCCGTCGCCATCTACATCGGCATGCTCATAAACACGCGCCGTCGCCTTGCGACCGTCGGCTACCGGACGATACCACGTGAAGACCTGACGGTAGCCGTTGTTCTGCGAGCCGCCCCGGTCTTCTGCGATCACCATCAGGCTGTAGGCGGCATCAGACTCAGGCGGCCCGATCGCGAGCGAGTCGCGAAACACGAACGAGGCCGCGATCGCCGGGCGACCCCGGGTACCGAGGTCAAACGCGCGCATGTCCTGACGCGTGGCCAGAACCGATTCGGGCCAGCGGGCCCCGACCTGGGCAATCGTCTCGATGGCGAGCTCGATGCCTGCCACACGCTGGTCGTAGTTGTGGTTGGGCGCTTCGTGTACGGCAGCAGCCACTGAGGCTGGAACCATCGTCTGTGCGAGCAGACGCGAGGGGTTCGCGATGCTGCGGGTCAGCTCCATGCGACCTTGCAGGGCAAAGCGCGGCTCACACCACCCCGTAGCCGGGCGCGGGGCCTCGACGACAAATGTGCCAACCGCCGCGCCTCCAGCGATCATGCTGAGGCGTGTGCCCGCAGGAAACGCGCTCGCGACCCAGGCCGAGTCAAAGCCTGGAAACTCCGCGTCTTGCGGCAGCGGCTGCAAACCCGAATCGCTGATTTCAGCGACCGGTACAAAGGTCAGCTCGTCGTCAATCGCATGCGCGATCAACAGCACCGGGTCTTCAGGCAGCGGGAACGAGGGCGGGGTCAGTCCGTCTTCGCCCAGCGCAAGGGCCGACGAATCACGAACGGCGGGGGGCACCAGACGTAGCTCGGCTCCGCCCCACTCCACGTTGTCGCACCCTGCGAGCGAGGCTAGAATCACCCACGTCGTGATCCAGCGATGGAGTTTTCCTGCCACGGCGTATGCATCGTTAGGGGACCAAGCGGCCCCAGAAGCAAGATTCGGGGGGAGCGATCAAGCTAGCCGTGCGTGCCTTTGTGTGCCAGCGGCGGCGCATCGCCAGGCCCCGCTCGCTCAACGAACGGCACCGCCATGACTGCTCAGATCTCTGAAGCTGATTTTCGACGCACCGTGGGGCACCTCGCCTCGGGTGTGTCGGTGATCACGACGCGTGACGCCCAAGGCGCGCCCGTCGGCTTCACCGCGAGTGCCGTCACCTCACTCTCGCTTGACCCCAAGCTCATGCTGGTCTGCGTCGATCGTCGGGGGCACACGTTAAGTGCCATCTCGCACGCAGGCTGCTTCGCCGTGCATGTGCTGAGAGATGATCAGGCCGATCTCGCCATGAAATTTGCCTCGTCGAGCCGAGACGATCGCTTTTCGGGCCTTCAGTTGACCCCCGGCGTGACCTCGGCGCCGTGCCTCGCTGAGGCGCATGCGCGTATCGAGTGCCGGCTCGAAGCCTGCCACGACGGGGGAGATCACGTAATCGTCGTCGGGGAGGTTGTTGCCGCTGAGGCACTCGGAGGTCTCCCTCTGCTCTACTGGCGCGGGCAGCTCGGCGCACCGACCGCGCCCGAGGGTGAGGCGCAGAGTGAAGCGGATGGCGGGTCGACATGATTCTCGCGCATCTCTCTGATTTGCACCTGGGACACCGCGGCTTTGATCGCTGGGATCGCGGCGTCAACCTGCGGGAGCGTGATGTCGCGCGAGCCTTCGGATTTGCCCTGGACGCCCTCGTGCAGCTCGCCCCTGATGTGATCGTTGTCACCGGCGACGTTTTCGACCGGCCCGACCCCTCGCCACAGGCCTTGGTCACCCTGACGCGCGGCATCGAATCGTTGCACCGCGCGCTCCCCGAAACGCCGCTGTACTTCGTCGCGGGTGCGCGAGACACGCCACGCCGGGCAGGAGACAACGGGGCGCTCGCCGCGCTCGATGCGTTTCCGTCGGTGACGGCAGCCACATCGCTGCCGTTTGCCCATACCCATCAAGATCTGTCGCTGCACGTGCAGTTGATTCCGCATCGCACGGTACTACGTGGGCCCAGCCCCGTCGCGGAACCCAATCCGGCGGCACGCTACAACGTGCTGGCAACCTACGGGCGGGTTTCGCTCGATGACGGCCCTGGCCTGCAGCTCGACCCCGCCGACTGGCAGTACATCGCCTTGGGATCGGAGCACCAGTATCGCCAAATCGCGCCGAGGGCGGCCTACGCCGGCGCACTGGAGCGAGTAGGGTCGGAGCCCTGGCGTGAGGCCGGCCACGAAAAGGGGTTCATCTCGGTCGACCTCGACTCTGGCCAGACCCGTTTCCACCCGATTCCGGGCCGCGCCGTCGTTGCGCTCGCAACGACGAGAGCCCCCACCGGCGCAGGGGCTGCGCTGCGTGATCGGGTAACCGAAGTCGTGCGCGAGATTCCCGGGGGGATCGCGGGCAAGATCGTGAGAGTTCGGCTGCGGGGACCGGCGCCCGGAGATCTGACCGCGCTGGCCGGTACCCTGCCCACGCTCGAAGCTGAGGCTCTGCACCTCTCGGTCGAGGTCGAAGCCCCCGGAGGCGCAGCCGCCCCGGAGAGTGCTGCACGGCTCGAGGATCGGGCCCTGCAGGCGCTCGACACAGATGCTGCGCCCTCGGCCGGTGAGCTGCTGGAGCGTGTGCTGTCGGCGTCGCCCACGCCAGGCGGGCCCGGCGGGGGGCAAGGCTCGTGAGAATCGTAGGATTGCGTGGCGCTCCGCTCCCGGGTTTGGGCACCCTGCGTGTGGACTACCTGCCCGTGGGCTTGGTTGCCGTGTTGGGCATGAACGGCCGCGCACGCCAGGCGCTGCACCAGGCCCTGGCCGGGGTGTCGGGCAGTGAGCAGCCCGTGATCACGACCCCGAGCGTGCCGGATCCATTGCTGGCGCGGCTGCCTGATGGGCTCGCCGATCGGTTGCGCACGGGCCTCGGCACACGCGAAGCCGGGGTCGAGGGACTGCTTCACGATGGGGCACGGGCGCTGGCCTGGACCGTGGGGCTCGATCGGGTCGAAGAAGCCCGGGAGCGATTGCAGCGCTGGCAGGCCCGTGCCGTGTCGAGGTCGAGTCGGCTGTCTGAGGGGCATCTGGCCCGCATTCGCGAGCTTGAGAGCGTGCCCGATGAACTGCCTTCGCTCGAGGCCGAGCTGCGTCGGCTGCGCGAAGAAGATGCCGAGGCCTCGGGCGACCTTGAGGCCGCTACGGCCGATTGGCTTCGCGAGCGGCAAGATGCCGAGACCAACCTGCGCGCCTATCGCGACCGGGCTCGCGAGCTGCGGCGGCGCCTCACCGAGCTTCAGGCCCGGGGGGCCGAAGCGCAGTGCCCCACCTGCCACCGCCCCCTGAGCGACCATGCCCCGGTCGTGCTCGAGGTGCTCACTGACGAGTGGGACGGCGTCGTGCAAGACGGCGGCTGGTGGCGGCGGCGCCGCGAGCAGCTCGACGACAAGCCGCAGCATCTGACCGAGCTGGAGGGCCGCGCACTGCGGCTACACGCGGCGATCTCAGATGCCACCCGGCTTGTCGACGCTGCCCGAGCTCGCATGGCCGAGCTCGAGCAGCTGCGAGCCCGCCTCGCCGAGACGATGGAGTCGACCACCTCGGGCGATCTACCTGATGCACCAACCTTCGAAGCGGTTGGCGGCGCCCTGATGCGTCTGGGCCGTACCCTGCTCGATGAGGCGCGTGACCGCCTGCTGGATCGGGCGGCCGCCTATCTCGTGCGCCTCACCGAGGGGCGCCTGCTCGGGGCCGTCGGACGCTCGGGCAGCCGGGTCGACCTGATTGGTCCTGAGGGCCCCTTGGCGGCCCCAGCCGATGAAGATCTCGCGGCCCTCGAACTCGCGGTTCGTCTCGCCGCCGTCGAATTGCTGTGGCAGGCGGTTGGCGCCTCAGACCCGGCTCTGATCGTGGGCCACGACTTCGATCGCCTCGACACCGAGGCCCGGGTGCGCGCTGCCGAACTGTTGGCCGACCGAGTCAGGGGCGGGCTGGTGCAGGTGCTGGTCGTGACGCGGGGCGACGTGGTCGATCTGGTGCCTGAGGCGTTTGACGGTGTGCTCGAGCTCGAGGTTGAGCCCGACGGTCAGCCTGTCTTGCGCCCGGTTCCTGCCGGCATGGGTGTGGTCCGCCTGAGCGGCGCCTGACGTCATGGGCTGACATCAGGACCTGATGTCAGCGGCCGAGCGTCGCCCAGCGATCCCCTTCGTCGCGGTAGCGCGTCAGTGCCTCTTCGTCGCCCTGCTCCCATGCCGCCTGCGCCAGGGCGTAGTAGACCCAGGCGTAGTAGTTGGGAATTCCGATGGTCGACAGGTCGGGCCAATGACTCCAGTCGGGAATGCCTCCGCGGTGCACGAAGACGCTGTCGGCGAGCAGCCCCGAGCGGTTGAAGTCGATGAAGTCACCCGTCACTGACGTCAGCGAAGAGCCGGCGGGCATCTGGACAACGCCTGCGGGCAGGTCGTCGCCATTCAGCGGCGCATCGGACACTCTGAAGGCGAGGCCCTGGCGAATCAGATATGGCTCCATGCCGAGCGAAGACGCGGCGTTGCCACTGCTCGCAAAGTAGACCGGGCGATCGCCCAACGAGTTGTTGAGAATCGTCAGGGCGTACTGGTGCCAAGGGTACAGCACAGTGCCGGCATTCAGGCGGGCCTCGATCGCACCAAAACGAAATACCCGGTCGCGGTCGAGCTGCAGGTAGCTTCGCCCGACCTGATCCATCGTCTCGTCGTCGAGGTCGAGAATCGAGCGCGTCGGGGCGGTGAGTGCCTGCGAGGGCACCGGAATGGGCGTGCGCTCGCCATTCCGGGCATCCTCAGGAGTATCGGTATAGATGTGCGGCGTGTTAGGCAGGTAGGCCCGCTGGCAAATGATGCGCGTCGGGTCGTCGTCCCAGTTCAAGCCCCCTTCGCAGGGGCGGGTCAGGTCGCGCAGCTGCTTGGCATA